>SCSX01000016.1 GCA_004297825.1 Spirochaetota bacterium | reverse complement strand
GCGCGGTCGTGATTATGCTGCTTAACCGCATACGGGGCGATTTCGATCGCTATCAGGGAGGTTTTACCCTGGTGAAGTATCAGCCGCGCGACCCCCGGAAGCTTTGGCATTGTTTTCCGATTTCTTTTAGGGAGGCTGAGAATGAGCTTGTTTCGGATTTTCGTAAACTTGGTAGGTTTTCCGTCTCCTATCTGGTGGCGATCGCGACGGACCGATATCTGGACGAAATATTGCAAGGCAAGAAAAACAGGCATAACTATGCAAAGTTTTCTCACTATGCCATCGGCCGGAGGATCGAAAATGGCGTCATTTGCTGGGAATTATACTGGGGAGACCCCGGCGACACGCCGAGGGGGAAGATACACCGACGTACCAACACCGGTTAAGGCACTAACCATAAATTAATCTACACCAATCCACGGAATCGCGATTCGCCCCGCGAAGGAACATCGGGGGCCGATGCGCCGACTCCCGTTATTTTCTGGACTTGGCCTGCCGGGCATGACAAAATCAAGCCGAACGGAATCATTTTCAGTATATTCTAATCCGGGACAGGGGGAACGCCCGCACGGCGCGCGTTCCCCGACCCTGACGGCGTACCGCGAAAATCGAACGCCGGGCAGTACATCGAATCCATTGCAGAGGAAACCGCTCCATGACCATCCAGCAAATCACCACCCACACCTCCATCGACCAAACGTTATGCGGCACGCCCCTCGAGGTGGAGACCGATTCGCGCAGCGTGGTCGAGCTTACCCTCCTGCCCTCCATGTGCGCCGACGGCACCGGGCTCGTCCACGGGGGCTTCCTGTTCGGCCTCGCCGATTACGCGGCGATGCTCGCGGTGAACCGGCGCACCGTGGTGCTTGCCGGTGCGAAGGTCTCGTTCCGGAAACCGGCCGTCGCGGGCGACGTGCTGACCGCCTACGCCGCCGTCGATTCCATCACGGGCCCCTGGCGCAGCGTGCGCGTCGAGATTAAAAAGGACGGCGGCCAGATTTTCGAGGGTGAGTTTACCTGCATGGTACCCGAACGCCACGTCCTGGACGGGAAGGCGAAAAAATGAACGGGGGCGACATCATCGCGAAGGCGCTTAGTGCACAGGGGGTGCGCTTTCTCTTCACACTCTGCGGCGGGCACATCTCGCCCATACTCGTCGCCGCGAAGGCCTCGGGAATCCGGGTCGTGGACGTGCGTGACGAGGCGACCGCCGTGTTCGCCGCCGACACCGTCGCGCGCCTCACGGGCGTCCCGGGCGTCGCGGCCGTGACCGCGGGCCCCGGCGTCACGAACACCGTCACCGCGATCAAGAACGCCCGCATGGCCGAGACGCCTCTCATACTCCTGGGCGGGGCCGCGGCCACGGTGCTCAAGGGCCGTGGCTCTCTGCAAGACATCGACCAGCTCTCCCTGATGCGCGTTGTCGCGAAGGACTCGCTCACGATCAGAAAAAACTGCGACATACTCCCGGTCCTCAGGCATGCGTTTCTCGCGGCGAGCTCGGGCGTGCCGGGGCCGGTGTTCGTGGAATGCCCCATCGATCTCCTCTACGACGAGGCCGTGGTGCGCATGCTCTACGGCGCGGGGGGGTCCGATACGCAGGGCGGCGGTGTCCGGGCGCGATTGCTCTCATGGTACCTGAAGCGCCATGTGGACCGCATGTTTTCCTGCGAGTTCGAATCCATGGAGCCGCACGCGATCGCGGGAAGCGTCCCCGGCCTGCACAGGCGCGACGTTAAAAATGCCGCACGCATGATCGCGCGCGCCGAGCGCCCGGTGATGATCGTGGGAAGCCAGTCCCTGCTCTTCCCCGAAAAGGCCGCGATGCTCGCGTCATCCATAGAGCGTATCGGCGTCCCGGTCTATTTGGCGGGGATGGCCAGGGGTCTTTTGGGCAGGGAGCACCCGCTCCTCGCCCGCCAGCGCAGGCGCGACGCCCTCCGGGAAGCGGACCTGGTGCTGCTCGCGGGCATGCCCTGCGACTTCCGGCTCAATTACGGGAGGGACATCAATCCGGCCGCGGCGCTCGTCGCGGTGAACCGGGACCGGCATGCGCTGCGCCTCAACCGGCGCCCCCAACTTGCGGTACACTCGGACCCCTTCCTCTTCCTTAACGCCCTCGCGGGGTCCATGCCCGCGGAATCGCCGGACCGTGAGACATGGCGCGCAACGATACGCGTACGCGACCGGGAGCGCGAGGACGAGATCGTGCGCATGGCCGGCCAGGACGCGCCGCCGCTCAACCCGCTCGCGTTTTTAAAGAAGCTCGAGGGCGCGATGGACGAGCGAAGCATCATCGTCGCGGACGGCGGCGATTTCATATCGAGCGCCTCCTACATCCTGCGCCCGCGCGGGCCGCTCTCGTGGCTGGACCCCGGCGTGTTCGGAACATTGGGATGCGGTGCGGGATTCGCGCTGGGGGCGAAGCTCGTGCAGCCGGAATCGGAGGTATGGGCGCTTTTCGGCGACGGGGCGCTGGGCTACGGCCTCATCGAGTTCGACACCTTCGCGCGGCACAATGTGCCCGTCATCGCGGTGGTCGGCAACGACGCCGCCTGGAGCCAGATCACGCGCGACCAGGTGGATATCCTCCACGACGACGTCGCGACCAGGCTCGCGCGCGACGACTACCACGCGGCAGCGGAAGGTCTGGGCGCGAAAGGGCTCGTGATCCGTGCTGCGGACGAGATTGACGGCGTGCTTGCGCGCGCGAAGGAGCTCGCGCGCGCGGGATCGCCGGTGCTCGTAAATGTGCATATAGGGATTACGGGATTCAGGAAGGGGTCGATCTCGATGTGAGGCGCCTCGCGGCGTTAAGGCTTGGGATTGAAAGTTAAATCCGGCGTCCCGTCGGCGTTGAGCCGCATGATATTGTCGGGGACGTCGATGCCGTTGTAATGAGTAAATGCGCCCCCGATGAGAATTTTTCCGTCGGGTTGAACGGCGAGGCAATAGATCGATTCGTCTTTAAGACACCCTGCCCCATCCGGGTTAAAGGTATCGTCATGGGAGCCATTCGAGTGTAACCGAATAATGCCCTTGGGAACTGGAGTACCATTGTATCTTGAGAATGTACCACCAATGAGAATCTTGTCGTCGGGAAGCAGGATGATGGATTTCACTTGGCCGTCAATACTTGAAATGCCCGAGTTAAAGTTTACATCGGGCGTCCCATCCGGATTCAATTTTAGAAACACATCGTAATAATTCCTGGCTCCACCAATAAGCATTGAATCATCAGGCAAAACTAAAATACGATGGACAGCGATATTACCCGCCGAAAAGCCTGTGTCAAGAACGCCATCCGTATTCAAGCGAACGAAGCCAAATGGAACGGCCTCCATATTGTAGCTGGTGAAACCTCCCCCCACAAGTATTCGTCCATCAGATTGAAAGCCAATGGCTTCAATGGTATACCACCTATCATAACTTCTTTCAAAACCATTCCCGCCGGAATTATAAGTAAAATCCCGTGACCCATCAGCATTAAGGCGGATTATACCCCCCGTGACGGGGCCGTCGTTTTTGTACCCCGAATCAAAGCCCGCCAGCACCTTTCCATCAACCTGTTGAGCTATACAGACAAGCTTTTCGTGGTAATTGCGATATGAGATGAACGCTCCATCTGACGTGCCGTCTGGTAAAACACGCCGGATTTTGTCATAGCCAGAAGAATGCGATTCCCCGACGACCATCTTTTTATCAGGCTGAGATAATAATCGTCGAACAGCGTAATTAGAAGATTGAGTGCTTGCCTTAAAATCCATATCTCTTTCACCGTCAGCATTCAAGCGAATCATTGCCGCGGCCTCTTCTCCATTATAGGTAGAAAAAGCGCCCCCAATAATAATCCTATCTGCATCCGTGGTCACGATAGCGCTCACGCTATCACCAGCGCCCAAACCGTGGTTGCTGGTAAAATCATAATAGTAATGTAACTTTTTTCGACCTTGTGATTCACCGCTAAGAAGTTCATATGTTCGCATTTCAAAAATAAACGTATATGGATACTTGAATTCCGTGCAGCGGTGAGCAAATTCATTATTTACAGGTATGCTCATGGCAAGAGTCCCATGTAAATTCTGAATAATTCCGCTCTCGAGGGTTTCCACTTCTCCTGATTTTTTTACAACCTGGATATTCCATTCCCACTCATCGCCGCCGGACATATCGTAGTTAATTTTAGCGGTTATCACATCGCCCCGCTTGACCGTCGATTTCGCTGGAGGGGATAGTTGTTTGACCTCAAGTGAAACATCGTACTCTGGAAAAGGGTCAGAAAGACATCCAATATGCATTATGATGGAGACCATGAAGAGAATGGGCCTCAAATATGCCATGTATATTCGCACCATTTGTTATTCCCCGCATGGATATATAGCAAAACCGTTCAACAGATTATACTGATACCCGATCCATTTGATTCGTTTATACACTCTACTATCATTTAAGCAATATTCATGCCAACATCCCACGAGAGGGCAATATCTAACCACTGGATTTTCGAGGGATTATAAGTCACACGCATTATCTGGTCGAATTATGGTCGGCTACATGTGGTTTATTTTTGACAGTGTATCATTTCCTCAACAGGCATGTTAAATGATATAAGTACGTCAATCAACGTCGGTGGGTTGGAATGTGCAGCGGCGTGCGACACCCAATTACATACTTGATTTTGTAGCCACTCGTGGCTACCTTTCTTAATTATGACAATTATAACTGTCGGCGTTAAAAAACTGAAAGACAACCTGAGCAGCTATCTGAAAGAAGCGCATTCCGGGACCGTGGTTTTGATCACCGACCGGGACCGCGTCATCGCGGAGCTTCATGAGCCCGTGCTCAACATCCGCGGGCTCGCGGAACCCTCACTGCAGGCTGAATGGATCCGGGAGGGGAAACTAATTCCTCCAAAATCCGAAAAAACATCCTGCACGGCATCTCCCCTTCATTCAAAGGAAGGGACCTCGGCGCGCCTGATCGACCTGGACCGCGGCGAATGAAGTGCCTTTACGTCGAGACCTCGGCCGTCCTTTCATGGCTCCTGGGCGAGCAGGCCGCCCCGCGCGTTATTCACTGCATCAATGACACGGAAATCCTTTGCACATCGGTGCTTACCCGGCTGGAGGTCGAGCGCTCATTGCTGAGGGCGGAAAACAGTGGGATAATCAAAGCGGCCGAGCGACAGAAAGTACGCGGGCTCTTCCAGGCGGTCTCGGCTTCATGGTCATTTCTTCCCATTACCGCAGACGTCCTCGCCCGGGCATCGGGCGCGTTTCCGGTCGAGCCCGTACGGAGCCTGGACGCGATTCACCTGGCCTCGGCGCTGGAACTGGTTATGCTCTATCCGGATATCGCCGTCCTTTCATTCGACAGGCGAATCATCGGCAACCTGGAAGGCCTGGGGCTCGCGGCGTACCAATTGCATCCATAAAGCTTTTCCATTCCTGCAACCTTCCGATCTCAAGAAAGCGAACCGGCGCCATGCAGCCGCCGGAAACCGGCCAGGTACTACTCTCCCTGCCTGCACATTTCACAGTGACTAATTTTGTTTTATCGCTGATATTCCATTTGACAATGGGAAGGCGGGTTTTTCTCGTATGCTTCTTTATTAAGGAGGAGATGCCATGAAAAAGCTTAGATTTTCGTTCAAACGTTTCAGACTCGAGATATACGATAAGCCCGGCGAATGGATGAAGGAAGAAGATCTTAAAGTATTGCAGGAGAGGGTAAGCGCTATTGCCGAAAAAAGAATCGGACGCAGACCCAATTTCAGTTTTTTTAATAATACCAAGTACCTGCAAAACAAGCTTATCGTTATCTGTCACGATAAAACCTCGTCAAAGGACGTAACCTGCTGCGTCATGAGCTATCTAGGAAAGTATTTGAAATCAAACGTGATCCACCTCGGGGCGGTCTATTCCAACAGCGAGGACAAAGGACTGATGAAACTGATCTATGTCCTGGGCCTGATATTTGCGTTCATGAAAAACAACCCGTTCAGAAGATTGTATGTAACAAGCCTTACGCATACCCCAAAAATTTTCGGGGTTGTCAATGAAAGCTTCGATAATATTTATCCCAACAGCAGCGTCGACACGAAACCCTCAAGGCTTCATCATAAACTGAAAGAGGTATTCATGAGGACCTATTTGAAGGAATGGGATTTTCACGAAGAGCCGCATATTCCCGATACATTCATTATAAAAGGATTCCGCGTGCAGGCGGATGGCTCCCTGCTCTACCCCGATACCGTGCACACCGTACCAAAGCACAGAAAACAGGTATATAATGAAAGGTGTTTCTCAATGATTGATTATGGGAGAGGGGATGAAATTCTCCAAACCGGCCTCTCGAAGGGTTTATTCAGTTTTGTCATGAAGAACGCGAGCGTGTTCGGTTGAACGCGTGCGATCGCGCATGATGGTATCGGAACACTGCGGCGCGGCATGGAAATTCCCATCATAATTTTGGTGGGAATTTTTTTATTGTATTGACACGCCCGGGACGCGCGCCTACGCTCACTTTGAGCAACATTTTTACCTAATTGTTAACCATCGAAATCACGCGCGCATTGAGTTGAGCATCAGGCATGGCAGAGTCCGGCATAAAGAGCTTCATATATTCGAAGCACAAAGACGAGACCTATATCATCCAACAGAAGGCTTTCGTACTTTTCTGGGTGAATATCATAATCAGCACCCTCCTGGTCCTCGTCAATATCATCAATCTCACCACCTCCGCATCAACCCATCCGGTGGTAATTTCATCGGTTAACATTTTCCTCCTGGCAAGCCTGCTGTTCGCCGTTTGGCTTCTTGTTAAGGGCCGCTATAATTTCGCCGTGGCGTGCACGCTTGCGGCGGTAAGCGTGCGGGTCGTCGCCGGCTGCTTGATCAAGCTCGACAGCCTCGCCGAATTCGGATCGAACAACAATATTTATTTCATGTTTGCGGCCATCGCCTTCAGTTCTTTTTTCGGAACCAGGACGCTCATGACGCTCGTATCGGGCTTTATCATACTCATGAACATATCGTTCATCTTCCTGGTCGAGCGCTTCTTCGTCACCGACAAAATGAGCTATATAACGGGCTCGACCATTAATATTACGATATCGCTCATCATCGTATATGCCCTTTCCTACTTCATTTCCCTTATAACCGACAACGCCCTGCAGAAGACGCAGGAGGAACTCGAAAAAAACAAAACGCTCGGCTCCAGTCTCGAAAACAAGGTCATCGAGCTTCAGTCCATGTATGAGGAAATGGAGGCGATGAACGAAGAGTTGACGGACACCTCCAACGCGCTCATGCTTTCGAACAAGGAAATTAAAATTTTCAAGGAGTTGGCCGACGCGTCGACCCAGGGTTTTGTGATCGCCGACGACAACGGGACAGTAACCTATTTCAATGAAGCCATGAAAAGGCTCATTCACGGGGAAAAAGATGTAGACATGGCCGGAACCGGCATAATCGACCTGTATCCCGAAGAATACCGCGATATGTTCCTGAACCGGATCATGAGCCATGTCAAGGCGCATGATTATTGGACCGGCGAACTGCCCCTTCTCCTGAACGGGAACGCCGAGCTTCCCGCCCTATTAAGCATATTTGCGATCGGGGACTCCGAAAAAACAACCGTCTTATACGCGCTTATCGCCACCGACCTTCGCGAGCGGAAAAGGCTCGAGGCGCAACTAATCCATTCGCAGAAAATGGAGGCGGTGGGACGGCTCGCGGGGGGAATAGCGCATGATTTCAACAATTACCTTACCGCTATAAGCGGCTACAGCGAGCTGCTCCTGAGACAATTGGGCCCCGGCAGTCCGTTCTCTGAAAACGTGCTAGAGATAATTAAGGCCGCCCGAAGCTCGTCCGCGCTCACCAAGCAAATACTGAGCTTCAGCAAGAAACAGATGGTACGCCCCATAGCGGTCAATATCAACCATGAAGTGGAAGATATGAAGAAGCTCCTCACCCATACTATCGGGGAGGACATAGAGCTCATCACGATTCCGGACGAACGGCTGCACCTGATGAAAATAGACCCCGTTCAGATCGAGCAGGTGCTGATGAACCTGGCTATCAACGCCCGGGACTCCATGCCGCATGGGGGAAGGCTCGTCATAAGGACGGAAAACCGCCTTTTTCCTGAAAAGGCCGTGAGCGCCGATCCTATTCGCTCGAGCGAGTTCGTGTGTATTTCAATTGAAGATACCGGCGTAGGAATTAGCGCCGATCACCTGGGGCTCATATTCGAGCCGTTTTTCACCACAAAGGAATCGAGCCATGGGACCGGACTTGGCCTTTCCGTCATTGCCGGCATAGTCGAGCAGAACGGCGGCTGGATTACGGTGCAAAGCGAGGTCGGGAAGGGAACGGTCTTTTGCCTCTGTTTTCCCGCCTTTCATGAAAGCGCCGCCTTTGTGGAAAAAAAGAAAACCTCCATTGACCAGCTCAGGGGAAAGGGCGAGAGGATTCTCGTCGTGGAGGACCAGGATGAGGTCCGGAAGTTCGCCGTGACGGCGCTGTCGAAACACGGGTACTCGGTCATGGAGGCATCCCGGTACGCCGACGCGGTGAAAATCCTTGAACGCGTCGATTACCGGGTTGAGTGCGTCTTTACCGATATGACGCTTCCCGACAGGAGCGGCATCGACCTCATCGAGGAGATCATGAAATCAGGTGGCGCCATGTGTTTTCTTGTGAGCAGCGGTTATACCGACAAGCACTCGAATTGGAACAAGATCGTCGAAAAAAATATACCCTTTCTCCCGAAACCCTACAACCTTAATGATCTGCTGCAATCCGTTTACGACGCGCTGCATGCAAAGCGCGCCTAAAGGCACCCGGTCCGAGCCGGCGCGTTGATCGATGCGGCTCTTACCGCGCGATCTCCAGCGCGCGAATCACCCACATTAAGCCCCCCGGAATCACCCCGAGACCCAGTGTGAGAAAAGCCAGCGCGAGAAGCGCCGCGCCCGCGGCGAACGTGTACGACGGGGCATTCGTCTTTTCACGCCGCAGCTCATCCGGACGCGCGAACATGGCGACGATTATTTTCAGATAATAGTAAAGCCCGATCACGCTGTTCACCGCGACGAGCGCGACGATCGTCCACGAACCCGCGCCCGCGCCGGCGGCCACGACGTAGAACTTGCCCAGGAACCCGGCGGTCAGGGGAATCCCCGCTAGGGAGAGGAGCATGAGCGTGAACGCGGCCGCGATGAGCGGTCTCCTCCAGAAGAGCCCCTGATAGTCGTCGAACGAATCGGCGTCCCGCTCCTTATCCGAAAGGACGGTGACGATCCCGAACGCGCCCAGGGTGGCGATCATGTAGGTCGCGATGTAGAAGATGGACGCCTCGGCGGCCATGTCCCCGCCCGCGGTGAAGCCCGCGAGGAGGTAGCCCAGGTGCGCGATGGAGGAACAGGCGAGCACGCGCTTCACGTTGCGCTGTCCCAGGGCCATGAGGTTTCCCGTGAACATGGAGGCCGCGGCCATCGCCCAGAGCGCGGCGTACACGGCGGGGTAGGACTTCCCGTCCAGCAGGAAGAAGAATCGGTACAGGAGCGCGAACATGGCGCCCTTCGACACGGTGGCGACGAACGCCACAGCCGGTGCGGGCGCGCCCTCATACACGTCGGGCGTCCACATGTGGAAGGGGGCGACCGCGAGCTTGAAGCCCGCGCCCGCGGTCATCAGGGCCACGGCGGCAAGGGCGAGGACGGGGGCCGATGCGCTTCCGCCCAGCGCGCGCGCCTGCGCCGTGAATTCCATGCTCCCCGTCGCCGCGTAGAGGAGCGCCATCCCGAAGAGCAAAAACGCCGACGACGCGGCGGCGAGTATCAGGTACTTGAGGCCCGCCTCCACCGAGCGCTCCCTCTGCCAGAGATAGGCGATGAGCGCGTACAGGGAGACCGAGAGGATCTCGAGCCCCAGGAAGAGGCTCGCGAAATGGCAGGCCATCGTGAGCACCGCGGCCCCCAGCGCGGCGAGGAGGACCAGCACGTAGAACTCCTCCACCTGGCCCTCGCGTCCCCTGAAGTAGCCGTACGAGAAGACGACCACCGCGAACGAGGCGCCGTAGACGAGCGCGGAGAAGAATTGCGCATAACGGTCGACCGCGAGGAGCGACGCGACGGTGACGGGCGCGCCGCCCGCCGTCTGCCAGAGCGCGCCCAGCGCCCCCGCGAGCGCGGCCGCGGCGATGAGAGCCGCGAGCGCGTGTCTGCGAAAGAACGAGACCGCGAGCAGGCACAGCACCGATGCCGCGGCAACGATGATATGCGGGGCGAGTATATGGAGTTCCTGTGCGCTCACCGTTCGGTTCCTCCCTTCCCTTCCCGCGTTTCGGGTGCCGTGTTCATATCGTGTGCGCTCTGGTTCAGGGTCTCCACGGCGCGGGTTTTCCCGGCGATAAGACCCATCACGTACCCCTTCGTGACATCGAGCACGGGACCGGGATAGAGCCCCAGGGCCATGATCGCGGCGAAGAGCGCCGCCATTATCCCCGATTCCCGCACGCCGAAGTCGCGGACAGGACCCGCGACGGCGAGCGGTCCGTGGAACACCCTCTGCACGACCCGCAAGCTGTACGCGGCCGAGAGCACAAGCCCGAGCGCCGCTGCCGCGGCGACCCAGGGCGACACGGCCCAGGCCCCGGCGAGGATGAGAAATTCCGCGATGAAGTTCCCCATACCGGGCATGCCCAGCGACGCGAGCGCGAAGATCATGCCCGCGACGCCCATGCGCGGGGCCGCGGCCCAGAGGCCTCCCATTTTGTCGAGCTCGCGCGTGTGCAGGCGCTCCTTGAGCGCCCCGGCCAGGATGAAGAGCGCCCCGGTGCTCAGCGCGTGGCAGAGTATCTGCATGACGGAGCCCTGGAGGCCCGCCTCGTTCAGGGAAAATATCCCGACCAGGATGAAGCCCATGTGGTTTACGCTGGTGTAAGCGACCAAGCGTTTCAGGTCGGTCTGGGCGAAGGCGAGCTTCGCCCCGTAGAGTATCCCGGCCGCGCCCACGATCATCGCGTACGGCGCGAGCTCGACGGCAGCGGTGGGAAAAAGCGGGAGCACGAATCGCAGCAGGCCGTAGGCGCCCGTTTTCAGGAGCAATCCCGCGAGGATTACGCTTCCCGCGGTGGGGGCCTGCGTGTGCGCGTCCGGGAGCCAGGTATGCAGCGGGATCGCCGGGAGCTTGACCAGGAATGCGGCCATGAATCCGAGGGCGAGAAGGCGCGCGGTCCCCGGTTCGAGCACGGTGCCCAGGAGCGCGTTGTAGTCGAAGGTCCACTCGCCGGTCGCGTTCCCGTGGATGAAGTAAAGCCCCAGGATCGCGAGGAACATAAGGAGCCCCCCGCCCTGCGTGAACAGGAAGAACTTGAGCGTCGCGTAGTTCCGGTTCTCGTGGCCCCATATGCCTATGAGCAGGTACATGGGAACGAGCATCACCTCCCAGAAGAAGTAGAAGAGGAAGAGATCGGCGGAAAGGAAGACGCCCGTGATCCCCGCAAGCGTCACCATGATATTGAAATGGAAGAATCCGGCGCGCTCCGTGATCTCGGTCCAGGAGGCGGCGATCGCGGCGAGCCCCGTAAAGAGCGTGAGGGCGACCATGAGGAAGGCGAGCCCGTCGGCGGCAAGGTGCAGGCTTATGCCGAAGCGCGCGATCCACGGAACGGAATACTCCGCGAGCCACATGGCGTGCACGGGCCCCCCGGCGGGAAGCGCGCCCGTCCAGGCGAGCGCGAGGAGCGCCATGTCGGCCGCGATAGCGAACACGGCCACCCAGCGCGAGAAGGCCGCGCCCGCGCGGCCCGCGGCGAAGGCGAGCGCCCCGCCGCCAAAAAGTACCAAGATGAGGGCCGGAAGCATCATACCGCAATCACCATGCCCAGGAATAGTATCGCGCCCGCGGCTATCCATAGCGCATAACGGCGCAGGCGCCCATTCTGGAAGAGCGAGAGGAGCGCGCCCGCGCGCATCGATAGCCCGGCGGCGCCCGTGTATATCAGATCGAGAACGTCGTTTTTATTGACGCGGGCGAGCTTCTCAAACGGCCCCACGATGAGGAAATCGTAGAGCGCGTCGAACCCCCAGCCCGCAAGGAAGAATTTTCGACAGACAGCGCCGACGCGCGTGGACACGAGTTTCGTCACCGCGCCGGGGAAGCGCAGGTAGAGGAGCCACGCGAGCGCAATTCCCGCAAGGGTCGCGGCGACGGCCGCGGCCTCGAGCAGGTGGCCCGTTGCGGGGTCGAGCGCCGCGGGCGGCGTCGCGGGAAGCGCGTGCGAGAGAGTATCGGACACCAAATGAATTTCGCCCATCGATTCGGGAAGCTCGACGAACCCGGCGACGAGCGAGAGGACACCCAGCACCGAAAGCGGAACGAGCATGAGCAGGCCTGGCGCATAACGCGGCTTTTTTTTCTCGTCGCCAAAGAACACCGTGAACACCATCCGGAAGGTGTATGCCGCGGTGACGAACGCGCCCAGGATTCCCGCGCCCCAGAGCCAGGGGGAGCCGCCCGGTCCCGCCCACGCGTACAATAGAATGAGGTCCTTGCTGTAGAATCCGTCGGTGACGAACGGGAGCGCGGCGAGCGAGGACGCACCCGCGAGAAAAGTCCAGAACACGACGGGCATGGATTTCCGGAGCCCGCCCATCTTGAAGATGTCGTGCTCCTCGTGCATCGCGACGATGACCGCGCCCGCGCCCAGGAAGAGGAGCGCCTTGAAGAACGCGTGCATCATGAAATGGAAGACCGCGGCGGACCACGCCCCCACGCCCAGCGCGAGGAACATGTAGCCGATCTGGCTTATCGTGGAATACGCGAGGATGCGCTTGAAGTCCGTCTGCGCCAT
Organism: Spirochaetota bacterium; assembly: GCA_004297825.1. Classification (NCBI taxonomy): domain Bacteria; kingdom Pseudomonadati; phylum Spirochaetota; species Spirochaetota bacterium. The sequence continues at coordinate 13,974 of SCSX01000016.1, read as the reverse complement.
CGCGGAAAATCCCGCGAGGAGAAGGGTGGCTGCGCCGATACACGCGACGGCCGCCTGCGCCTGCGGCGCGAGCTCGAAGATGGTATGGGTGCGGGCCACGAGGTACACGCCCGCGGTCACCATGGTCGCCGCGTGGATGAGCGCGGACACGGGGGACGGGCCCGCCATCGCGTCGGGAAGCCACGTCTGCAAGGGAAGCTGCGCCGATTTCCCCACGGCGCCCCCCAGCAGGAGGAAGGCCGCGATGACCGCGATCGTGGGAACGCCCGTCCATTCCGCCGCGGCCCTGCCGAGTATCTCCTGGATGTTCAGGGTCGAGAAGCTCGTCACGAAGATGAAGAGCGCGCCGATCATCGCCGTATCGCCGATGCGCGTTATGAGAAACGCCTTTCGCGCCGCCGCGCCGTTCGCCGATTCACGGTACCAGAACCCTATGAGAAGGTAGCTGCACAGCCCCACCCCCTCCCATCCCAGGTAGAGGAGCATCAGGTCGTCGGCCATCACGAGGACGAGCATGGATCCCACGAAGAGGTTCAGGTACGCGAAGAAGCGCCCGTGTCCCTCATCGTCGCGGATGAATTCGGCGGAGTAGACGTGGATGAGGAAGCCCACGAAGGTGATGATGAACATGAAGGCGAGCGAGAGCGCGTCCACCCGCAATGACACCGTCGCGCTGAATCCCGTTACCGAGAGCCAGTTCCAGAGGACGCGCGTGATCGCCCCCTCCCCGCCCGACGCGACAAAGCCGGGCGCAAGCGCGAGAACCCCCAGCGCCGAGAGCCCTACGCTCCCGGAGCCTATCGCTGCGCATAGGCCGCGCGGGAGCCTCTTCCAGGAGAGGGCCAGTAGCGCGAATCCGGCGAAGGGGAGCGCCGGGATTATCCAGATAAGCTCGTGCATGTTATCCTCGCATCGTCCCCGCGGCGTCGGCATCCACGGTCTTGAAGTGACGGTACACTTGAAGTATGAGCGCAAGCCCCACCGAGACCTCGGCCGCAGCCATCGTAAGAATGAAGATGAACATCGCCTGCCCGTCGGCCTGTCCCCATCGCGCGCCCCCGGCCACGAAGGCGAGCCCCGCGGCGTTCAGCATTATCTCGATGGACATGAGCATGAACAGGACGTTCCTGCGCGCGAGGAGTCCCAGGAGCCCCAGGGCGAAGAGCGTCCCCGCGAGTATGAGCAGGTGCGAGAAGGGTACCGTGTTCATCAGATGTCCTCCCCGTAGAAGCGGTGGTACGATTTCCTGCGGTGACGGCCCAGGTGGTACGCCCCGACGATCCCCGCGAGGAGGAGCATCGCGGAAAGCTCGACCGCAAGCACGTACGGGCCGAAAAGCGCAATCCCCACCTCCTTCGCATCGATACGCCGGTATTCCGGCGCCGCATCGCCCGTGCCTATTACGAACAGGATCTCGGCGAGGAGGAGGAGCGCCAGTATCCCCGGACCGATCCAGGCGGAGGGCGCTAGCCAAGTGCGCTCGCGCGGGGCGCCGCCCGCGCCCAGGTTAAGCATCATCACCACGAAGATAAAGAGCACCATAATCGCCCCGGCGTAGATGATCACCTCGAGCGCCGCGACAAAGGGAGCGCCCATCAGGTAGAACACCACCGCCACGGCCATGAGCGACACGATGAGGTACAACAGCGCGTGCACCGCGTTCGTGCGCGTGATCACGATCGCCGTAGAAATCACCGCGACCGCGGAGGCTATGTAGATTAGAATGTCCATACGACCTCACCCCCGGCCCCTCTCCCCGCGGGAGAGGGGCGATAAGGAAAATGCCTACGGTTTATTGCGATGCGAATTTTCATTATATGCCGAAAAATTCCATCTTCACGCGCCCTCCTGTTTCGCCGAGCATCGCAGATTTCGGCGGTGAACGGAAAAGGGACTCCCCACAATGCCGCCTTGCCGTGTCCGGAAAAGGGCCGAGGACCCCGCCCGGCTTTATGGGCGGATCCCGCAGGCCCGCCGAAATCGAGAAGCGCAGGGGAGCCGCAGGCCGAAACAGCGGGCGCCAGCCCCTCGCGGCGCCTGAGCGAGCCGCGCGGGGGTGCCGGGGGTGTTCGCGGAACAACACCCCTGGCGAAGCATCCCCTCATCAGCGGGTTCGCTGGATAGAAAATATCCCTCATGGCAATAAGCTCTTCACATCCACCGGCTTTTCCTCGTCCTGGGCCTCGCCCTTGTCCTTTCCCGCGATGGACATCCCGGCCACGCGGTAGAAATTGTAATCGTGATATTTCCCCGGCCCGGAGATGCGTAGGTCTTCCTTTTCGTACACCAGGTTCTGGCGGTCGAACTCGCACATCTCGAAATCGGGGATGAGCTGGATCGCGTACGTGGGGCACGCGTCCTCGCAGTAGCCGCAGAATATGCACCGCGAGAAGTTGATCCGGAAAAATTCCGGGTAGCGTCTTCCGTCCTCCATCTCCGCCGCCTGCAGGGAGATGCAGTCCACCGGGCACGCGACCGCGCACAGGTAGCAGGCGACGCAGCGCTCTTTCCCGTCGGGATCGTTCGTGAGCACGATCCTCCCGCGCCAGCGCGCCGGGAGCGCGGGCTTCACCTCCGGGTAGAGCACCGTAACCGGTCTCTTGAAGGTGTGCAGCAGCACGAGCCAGAGGCTCCTGAGAATGCTCAGCATGCGGTCATCCCCCCAGTAGTATCAACGCCCCGGTCACCATCAGGTTCACCAGGGCGAGCGGAAGCAGGAGCTTCCATCCGTATTCCATGAGCTGGTCGTACCGGGGCCGCGGCAGCGCGGCGCGCAGCAGTATGAACAGCCCGATAAACGCGAAGGTCTTTATGAGGAACCACGCGAACGGCGGCAGGAAGGCCGGTCCCAGCCACCCCCCGAAAAAGAGCGTCGTCATCATCGCGCTCACGAGTATGATCCCCAGGTATTCCCCCAGGAAGAACATGCCGAACTTCATGCCGGAGTATTCCGAGTGGTAGCCGGCGACGAGCTCGCTTTCCGCCTCGGGCAGGTCGAACGGGAGGCGATGCGTCTCGGCCACCCCCGCGATCAGGAAGACGGCGAAGCCCACGAACTGCGGCCCCACGAACCACATGCCGCGCTGCGCCTCGACGATGGCGCGCAGGCTGAACGAGCCCGCCGTCATCACCACGCCCATGAGCGACAGGCCCATGAAGACCTCGTAGGTGATCATCTGCGCCGCGCCGCGCATGGAACCCAGGAGCGCGTACTTGTTGTTGGAGGCCCAGCCGCCCAGCACGATGCTGTACACGCCGAGCGACGACATGGCGAGGAAGAAGAGGAGCCCAATGTCCAGGTCCGTCACGAAGATCGTGTCCGAGAACGGTATCACGGCGAAGCTCATGAGCACGCCCGCGACGACGACGGCCGGCGCGAAAATGAACACGGGCTTGTCGGCAAAGGGCGGCGTCCAGTCTTCCTTGAAGAAGAGCTTGATGATGTCGGCGGCGACTTGCAGGAGGCCGAACGGTCCCACGCGGTTGGGGCCATATCGGTCCTGCCAGAGCGCGAGGAGCCTGCGCTCGACCCAGATGAGGCCGGAGGCCAGGCCGAGCACGCCGCCCAGCACGCCCCCTATGATCAGTATCGTTCTCAAGAGCTCGTTCATGGCTTCGCCCCGCGAATCGTGCCCCATGCCGGAGCTGCAAAGTGAACACCCGGACCGGGAAACAGCAGCGCCGTTCCCGCGGGCACATGATCGTTCAATTTCACCGCGGCATCCACAGTCGTGTCCCCAAAAGCGATATGCGCCGATGCTCCCTCGGGCAGTCCAAGTGTCCCCGCCTCATCGGGACGCAAAATGACGTGCGGCGCCGCGGCGAGCTCCATGATCCCGGGGGCCAGCATGCTGAGCTCGTCGGACCCGAAAAGCGCGTGGTGCGGGACAAGCAGCCATTGACCGGGACGCGGCGCGAAGGCCTGGGGGGCCGATACGCTTTCATGCGCGGCACCCTGCACCTTTTCGAAGAGGCGCACTCCCGGGTCTCCTCCCTTGAGCGCGCCCCCCACCTCCTCCTGGTACCAATTGACCGACTGCACCGAGTTCCACGAGGGGCGCCAGTACGCGGGCACGAGCGGCGCGGGCGGCATGAGACGCGTCCCTTCCATCGTGAACGTGAACGGGCTCTCAGCATCCAGGGGTGGCCGGGCCTCACTCACGGCCACATTCGCGAACTCCGCGGTACGCCCGCTGCGCCGGTGGGACTGGCGCGGAATCTTCTGGCCCGTCATGCGGAAATTCGCATCCGGCGCGAGCGCGGCGAGCGCCTTGAAACGCGGACCCGATTCGGCGAGCGCGCCCGCAATTTCATCAAATGTCGTCCAACGGCATTCGGGCGATCCCGCGGCACGGGCGATCTCGACGATCCATTTCCACGACGGACGGATCGCCTCTCCCTCGTCGAACACCTGGAAGAAACGCTGGGCGCGCCCTTCCGCGTTCACGAGGGTGCCGTTCGATCCGGGGAAACTCGCGGCGGGCAGGACCAGGTCCGCGCGCGCGGTCGTCCGGGAATGTACGCAGTCGATCACCGTCACGGGAATCTTCGACGCGAATAGACGCTCCGCGTCCCGATCCGCAATGCGGCGATACAGGTCGTTTTCGAGTATGATCACGGAATCGTAGCCCCCGGACGCGGCTGCCGCGATCGCGTCGTCCAGGTCCTTTTCCGCGATGAGCGCGAGCCCCATGCCGTTGCATTCCGGCCCCGCGAGGAAAAGACCCGCCGTCTTCCCGTCCCGGCACAGGGCCGCGGCGAGCGCGGCCGCGCCCCTCATGAGCGCCCCGCTCCCCCGCGACATGCCGGACACGATCACGGGATTGTCCGCGCTTTTAAGCCCCTGCGCCATGCGCGCGGCGAATTCGCGCTCAGCTGGGGAAAGCCCGGTCGCGTCGGGAATGGCGGCATCGATTTCATGCGCGGCCGCGAACGCGACGCGCGCGAGGGAATCCGGGTCTCCCCGGAAATCCCCCGGTCCCGGCGCCGCGGGACCGCAGTCCGCGACGAACAGCGGGCCCCCGCCGTCGGGCGTCGCATAACGCACGGCGGCGTCGTCCCACCCGGGTATCCCGAGCTTCCCGGCGGCGCGGCGCGCGCCCCCGTGGGCCGATTCGCGTGCCGCAAGCATAAGCAGCGGCGCGGCGCTTTCGAGATCCTCGCCGAGTATCGCGACGGCGTCGGCGCGCCGCACGTCCCCGAGCGATGCGGCGCGATACGGTCCGGACGCGAGGAGCGAGAGGGCAAGCCGGTACAGGGAAAATTCGTGCTTCCCGACACCCGCGTAAAAATGCGCGTCACCCGCAAGGCGCATCAGCGCGAAGTTCGACTCAAGGGAGGCCCGGGGCGAACCTATTCCCAGGATGCGCTTCCCCTGCGCGTGCAGGGCCGCGATTTTTGCGGTAACGGCTTCGGCCGGCACCGTCTCGAGCGCGCCCGACGCGCTCTTCACCAGCGCGGATTTTATTCGCGTGTCCGCATTCACAAACTCGTAGCCGAATCGGCCCCGGTCGCACAGGAAGTACCCGTTCACCTCGCCGTTGTAGCGGTTCAGGACACGGCGGAGCGTTCCATGGCGCGCACCGGCGATGATGTTGCAGCCAAGCCCGCAGTGCGCGCACACCGAGGGGGCGGTCTGCAAATCCCACTTGCGCGCGTAGTGCCGCTTGAGGGTTTTATCGGTGAATACGCCGGTGGGACAGACCTCGACCAGGTTCCCGCTGAAGGGACTCCGGAGCGCGCCGTCCTCGTGCCTTCCGAAATACAGGTGGTTCTTCGCGGCGAACACGTTCAGGTCGCGCCCGCCCGCGTAGTCCCGGTAGAAGCGGACGCAGCGGTAGCACTGGATGCAGCGGTTCATCTCGTGATTTATGAACGGTCCCAGGCGCTGGTTCACGTGCGTGCGCTTCGTAAAGCGGTAGCGCCGATACACGTGTCCGCTCATCGTCGTCATGTCCTGTAAATGGCATTCGCCGCCCTCGTCGCACACCGGGCAGTCGTGCGGGTGGTTCGCCATGAGCCACTCGATGACGCGCGCGCGGAATGCGCGCGCCTCGGGATCGTTGACCGATATCCGGAGGCCGTCGATGACCGGCTCCATGCAGGACATGACGATCCTGCCCTTCGTGTCGTCGGGGCCCGCGAATTTCTTCACCGCGCACAACCTGCACGCGCCCACCGATCCCAGCGCGGGATGCCAACAGAAGTACGGGATATCGTACCCCAGCGAGAGGCAGGTATCAAGCAGGCTCTTTTCGGTGCCCACCTGGTGAGCCTTGTTTTCTATATAGATGGTCGCCATGCGCTATCTCCAGGGACACCCCTGTTCCTTGATGTGCCGCGTGAAATCGTCGCGGAAATAGAGAAGGGCGCTCGCCAGCGGCTCCATGGCGCCCGGCGCGAGCGCGCAATAGGTGTTGCCCATGCCCAGCGCCTTCGCGTGCATCTCCAGTATCTCGACGTCCCCGTCTTTTCCTTTTCCGGCCTCGATCGCGGCGAGCGTCTTCTCAACCCAGGGAAGCCCCTCCCTGCAGGGCGTGCACCAGCCGCAGGATTCCTGGGCGAAGAAACGAATCAGGTTGTGCACGAAGCCCACCGGGCAGGTCCGGTCGTCCATCACGATCATGGTGCCGGTCCCCAGCCTTGACCCCGCCGCGCCGAGCGCGTTGAAATCCATGGGAAGGTCCAGGTGCTTCTCGACGAGAAAATCGGTGGAGGCGCCTCCGGGAAGCAGGCCCTTGAATTTGAGCCCGTCCCGCATGCCGCCCGCGTGCTCTTCGAGTATCTCGCGCGCGCTGGTGCCCAGGGGAAGCTCCCACAGCCCCGGCTTCTTCACCTTGCCGCTCGCGCCGTAGAGCTTCGTGCCCCCGTCCTCGGTCAGGGCGAGCGACTTGAACCAGTCGACGCCCTTGCCGATTATATGCGGCACGTTGCAGAGCGTTTCGACGTTGTTCACGATCGTGGGCTTGCCGAAAAGCCCGCTGATCTGCGGAAAGGGCGGCTTCGAGCGTGGGTTCGCGCGGCGTCCCTCGAGCGCGTTGATAAGCGCGGTCTCCTCGCCGCAGATATAACGGCCCGCGCTCATGTGCACGTGAATCTCGAGCGATCTGCCGCTGCCGAAAATATTTTTCCCCAGGTATCCTGCCGCGCGCGCTTCGGCGAGGGCCTTTTCCAGCCGGGCCGCCGCCAGCCGGTAGGCGCGCCGCAGGAAGATGTAGGCCGTGTCGGCCTGTATCGCGAAGGCGGCGATGATCATGCCCTCGATGAGCTGGTGAGGGTTTCCTTCTAATAGAAGGCGGTCCTTGAAGGTCCCCGGCTCCATCTCGTCGGCGTTGACCACCAGGTAGCGCTGGGGCGGCGCGTCTTTCGGGATGAAGCTCCATTTCCGCCCCGTTGAGAATCCCGCGCCCCCCCTTCCCCTGAGCGTCGCGTTAATGACCGTATCGGTCACGGACTTCGGGTCCATGGTCTTTAAGGCCTTGCGCGCGGCCTGGTATCCCCCGGTCTTTTCGTATTCGGATATGCTCAGCGGGGAGCGGTCCGGACGGATATGTTGTGTAAGCGGGCGTTCCATCGTTTTCATTGTACCTACGGGTATCGCTCCAGGATCTCGTCTATCTTCGCGGGCGTAAGGCGCCCGTAGAGCTCGTCATCCACCATCATCGCGGGCGCCTCGTCGCACGCGCCCAGGCACACATTCGGCAACAATGTGAAGCGCCCGTCCGCGCTGGTGCCCCCGGGTTCCACCCCCAGCTTCGTCTTTAAATGGTCTAAAAGGTTTTCGTATCCCATCACCCAGCAGCTTATGCTGTCGCACAGGAGCACCACGTGCCGGCCCACCGGGCCTCGGAATATAAAGTTGTAGAAGGTCGCCACGCTATCCACCTCGGCCGGCGTCATGCCCAGGAGCGCGGCGACGTCGATCACGCCCTCATCCGACACCCAGCCCCGGTGCCGCTGCACGACCGTGAGCGCCTCAATGCACCCCGCCCGCGGCATCGGACAGGCCTCGAGCATCTTTGCGATCTCCTGTTTTTCTTCTACGCTGAGCATATCGTTATGCGAAACTCCCTAACTTATTTCCGACGTATCCCATTCACTCGCGCTATATCGCTACAAAGCTTCACGGCACCTCACCCCCGGCCCCTCTCCCAGGGGAGAGGGGTGTGTGGAGGAAAATTGGTTTTGGTTCTAGTTTGTTTTTGTTTCATGGTTGCCATTTTTTCATTACACATTGTGTCTAAAAAAGCCCTTTATAGTCCAAGTTAATCAAATCCCCCGCCCTCCGGGCGCCCCCTTTTAGTAAAGGGGGCTTGAAAGGGGGTACTGCCTGTCTTTTAATTACGGCGAATTCGCCATAATTAAAATCCGGGTTATTAATACTCTCCCATATTCCCAATAATTCCGCCGTTTTTAGATTACGCAAACGGTTAGTTTTCCTCATTCCGATAACGAAATTTCATAGCCTTTTTGCTAATCTCCCGCACGGATTTACCTTCCCAGAGATTTTTTCTCCATCTTGTATAATCAAATGGTTCGCGGCGCAGCAAAGCGATGAAGCGCTCCGCCTCCACAAGCCCCAGGCTCTCAATCAAGGCCTTAATTCCATTTTGCTTTATTTCAGCATCGGTAATCATATTGTTTTGATGTCAAACAAAGCTATTTAATCCAGCTTGGCCCCTAACCCCATCGAATTCGATGGGGTTAAACTCAGGGTTATTCAATTGCTCCCAAATTCCTATAAATTCAAGGGTCGTTCTATTTATTTCTAACACATGCCTCCTTACCTCGGTGTAATTAAGTTTTTCATGATATTTTCCTATCAATTGTTTAAGGTTATCCTTTTCATGCACCATGATATTTTAGAATAATTCTAGATAAATATCCGGGTGATTTTTTTTAATCCATTTTATTAATATTTCAGGATTATTTGAGCACTCTCTGTAGTATATATTTAATACAAAATCCGACCAAGACGGAAATCTATCATGGTACTTCCCTTGTATCGCAGAAAATAAACTATGCGCTTTTTGTTCGGCTGTTTGAATGTAAACCAATTGACGATGACTATTTAAATTCCAAATGGATTTTGCATTTCTAACCTGATTGATTTTCCATCTCTTTGGAAAATCTCCGATAATCATAAAACACAATTGTGTAATTTTTGAAAGATAAACCTGATCTAGTTCATGTATATCTTTACACTTCCCAATTGTTGTTTTCATATGTTCTACTAATTCGATTAAATCGGATAAATGTTTGGAATCAACGGAATGAATTGTTGATTCAATGGAATATCTAAGACTTTTAGTTATTTTAAGAAGATATTTTTTATACAAATTGATGTCATGGTATTCTTTTATTTCTCTATAGTCACGATCTCCATACAAGTTAAGAACTAAACACGAAAAGGCAATACTTGTTTTAAAGGTGTTAGTCATATTAACTCCAATTTGGCTGATGTCCGAGTTACTTTATCAACCAGATCACATTCATATAAGATGGCTTGAATGCATGTGCCACAAGTGCTTCCAATCCATCATGGCACAAAACGGATTGATTCAAAACCATAGCAATATTAATAATATGCAATTCATCCTCATCCTCCGCCAACCCGCGAGGGCACGAGGCCCGAGCGGATGGCTGCGCGCGAGCCACACAGGAGGTGTATCGTAGCGCGCGCACGCTGACTTTTTCGTCTGCACCAACCAAGGCCCCCCGCCGCCGAGGGGCGGCTTTCTTTGGTGACTTTCTTTCGCCGCTTGAAAGAAAGTCACAGCGCAATCCCTCCCAGGGATTCCCCTGAAAGAGAACCATGCCCGTGCGCGCGAATCGCCCACGCCCTAGCGGTCCAAATCCGCCAGCACAAAATCCAGACTCCCCAATATCACCAGCAAATCCGCCACCGTGTGGCCCCTGCTGATATACGGCACCATCTGCACGTGCGGAAACGAAGGCGTCCGTATGCGCAGCCGATACGCCGATACGTCGCCGTCGCTCACGCAATAATATCCATTAGAGCCCTTGCTCGCCTCGATGCCGAAGAACGCCTCTCCCGCGGGGATCACGGGTCCCCACGAGACGTTCAGGAAATGCGTGATGAGCGTCTCTATGTGCTTCATGGTGAAATCCTTCACCGGGGGCGTCGTGAGCGGGTGGTCGGCCTTGTACGGGCCCGCGGGCATGTTGTCCAGGCACTGCCGGATGATGCGCAGGCTCTGGCGCATCTCCTCCAGGCGTACGCGCGAGCGGTCGTAGCTGTCTCCGTTATGCGCTATTGGGATGTCGAATTCGAAATTCTCGTATCCGGAGTAGGGCCGTTTCTTCCTGAAGTCCCATTCGAATCCGCAGGCGCGCAGGCCCGGTCCGGTCACGCCCCACTCGATCGCCTCGTCCAGGGTGTACGCGCCTATTCCCACGGCGCGCGCCTTGAAGATGCGGTTCTTCAACACCAGCTTCTCGTACTCCTTTATGCGCGCGGGCAGATAATCCAGGAACTTTCGTACCGGGACCTGCCAGCCGTTCGGCAGGTCCTGCGCCACCCCGCCTATCCGGAACCAGTTGGGGTGCATGCGGTCGCCGCATACGGCCCCGACGATATCGAAGATGCGCTCGCGGTCGTTGAACAGGTAGAACACGGGGGACATCTGTCCCACGTCCTGCGCGAAGGTCCCCATCCAGACCATGTGGCTCGCGAGGCGGAAGAACTCGCACATCATGACGCGGATCACCCGTGCGCGTTCCGGCACCGTGATGCCGGCGAGCGTCTCGACGGCGAGCACGTAGGCGAGGTTGTTCATGACCCCGCCCAGGTAGTCGATACGGTCGGTGTAGGGGATGAAGGTGTGCCAGGACTGGCGCTCGGCCATCTTTTCCGCGCCGCGGTGATGGTAGCCGATATCGGGCACGATGTCCACGATCTCCTCGCCGTCCAGCTTGAGCACGAGGCGCAGCAGCCCGTGGGTGCCCGGGTGCTGGGGGCCCAGGTTCAGGAACATGAAATCCGCGTCTCCGCCGTCGTCCTGCATCCCCCAGTCCTCCGGCCGGAACTGCAGCGCGTCCTCCTCGCGGATGAAGCGGTCGTCGGGCATCGTGAAGGGACACATCTCGGTCGCGCGGGCGGGATGCTCGCGGCGCAGGGGATGCCCCTCCCACGTGGGCGGCATGAGGATGCGCCTGAGGCGCGGGTGGCCTTCGAAGCGGACCCCGAACATGTCGAACGCCTCGCGCTCGTACCAGTCGGCATTACGCCAGATCGGGGTGATGGAAGGCGCGGAGGGATGTTCGCCCTTGAGGGCGAGCTTGATCCTGAGGTCATGGTTCCGCTCGAACGAGAGCAGGTGATAGACGACCGTGAAGTCGCTCGCCGGCTGGCCCTCGCGCCTGGTGCGCGCGCGCTCGTCGATCGCGGTAAGGTCGTAGAGCATCCGGAAAGGGGACGCGATCTCCTCTTTGACGTGACGAAGCACCGCGGGCAGGATACTCGCGTCCACCCAGGCCGTGGGCATGCTGTCGGCGGTCGCCTGCGGGGTGACGGCCGCCGGTCCGAAGCGTGTAGTGAGCTCGTTCAGTATATTCGTGTCGATCATTATCATCCGTTAGTCGAAATGCTATCAACGTCCTTCATCATGTATCGGGCCCCCGTTGATCGGAGTCCCGCCCTCCTGTCATTTCGAGCCCGCGCTTTCGGGCGAAAAATCTTTAAGCTTCCCTGCGCTTAAAGATTTCTCCTCATCCCATGCGACAGGGATTCGTCAAAATGACAGGGTCGAACAGGCTTCCATCTATTCAGGACCTTGTGAACCAGGGACCCCGCGAATCGGCGCCCGCCACATCTTTTCAACAAATAATTCTACGCGTTGTGCGCCATCGAATGGCCACAAGCGTCTTGCCCTACATCTCGTCGGGCGGACGGTAGTGCGTGACCGCGCGCCGCGCCTCGCGCTTCTGGTCCCTGCGCGCGCCCGGAACGACGCGCTCGATTTCCTGTGAGCCCGCGATCCAGCTCAGGGGCCGCCGCTCCTTTCCCACGCGCTCGGAGAGCATGGTGAGCCCTTCCATGAACGCGTCCGGGCGCGGCGGGCAGCCGGGGACGTACACGTCCACCGGGAGGAACTTGTCGACGCCCTGGACCACGCTGTAGATGTCGTACATGCCGCCGGAGTTCGCGCACGAGCCCATGGACACGACCCAGCGCGGCTCCATCATCTGCTCGTAGAGCCTCTTGATGACGGGCGCCATTTTCATGAAGACCGTGCCCGCGATGATGATCACGTCCGCCTCGCGCGGGGTACCGCGCAGGACCTCGGCGCCGAAGCGCGCGATGTCGTAGCGGCTCGTGATGCTCGTCGCCATTTCCACGAAACAGCAGGAGAGCCCGAAGTTGAAGGGCCACAGGGAGTTCTTCCTTCCCCAGGCGACAAGGTCCTGCAGCCGCGCGAGCGCCACGCTCTTCCTTACGGTCTCCTCGAGGGAGCCGCCGGGGGCCGGGCCGATAATCTTTCGTGTCATGCTATTTCCGCCTCCCCTGCGCGATGAACCGGAGTATCTTCTTCCCGCCCGGGGCGAACTCCAGCGCCCCGATGCGCCATTCGTATACGAGCGCGGCCGCGATCACGCCGGCAAACACCGCCGCTCCCGCGAACCCGTACCAGCCCGCCTCACGCAGGGACACCGACCAGGCGACCAGGAACACGGTTTCAAGATCGAAAATCACGAAGAACATCGCGATGACGTAGTAATGCGCCGAGAAGCGGATGCGCGAGGAGCCCGTGGGAACGATGCCCGACTCGTAGGGCTCTCCCGTCGTGCGCGCATGGTGCTTTTCGCCAAGCACCCATGAGAGGACCAGGATGCCCAAGACCATGACCACGACGACGACCCCGTAGATCGCGAGGGGCAGGATGGACTGGATGTCGGGCATTCCGGCATTCTCCATGGTTAAGGTTTCCGGCCGCGGGTGCGCCACGGCCGGGCACGCTGGTTCGGATCCGACGCCCGTATGGTCGCACGGGAATCGGCGCAAGTCAAGAAATAGTTGGCCGGGTATCGACGTCCGGATTTTTTACCGCGTCGGCCAGGGCACGGTGCGGTCGCACGCCAAGACGTCCGCCCCGGTGAAGAATTCCCCTCACGGCGCGCCCTGCCCCGCCGAAAGCACCGCCTTCTCCACCGCCTCCCCAAAGGCGGCGCACCCCAGGGCCGTGGCGCCCTCCACGCGGCGCGCGAGATCGCGCGTAACGGTTTTACGGGCGATGACGGCGCCGAGGCCCTTCCAGAGGGCGTCGGCGGCCTCGCGCCATCCCAGGAAGCGGAGCATCATCCCGCCCGACAGGATGAGCGCGGAGGGATTGGCGATGTCCTTTCCCGCGTACCGGGGCGCGGTCCCGTGAATGGATTCGAATATCGCCGCCCCGTCGCCCATGTTCGCCCCCGGCGCGATGCCCACTCCCCCCACCTGCGCGGCGAGCGCGTCCGAAAGGTAATCCCCGTTCAGGTTCGTCGTGGCGATGACGTCGTAGCGCGCGGGATTCAGGAGCGCCTGCTGGAACATGTCGTCGGCGATGCGGTCGTTCAGCACGACAAGGTTCCCCGGCCGCTTCCCCTCGTAGCGATCCCAGCATTCCCGCTCGGTGATAACCGTGTCCGGGAACTCGTCGCGGGCGAGCTCGTATCCCCACTCGCGAAAGGCGCCCTCGGTGTATTTCATGATGTTTCCCTTGTGCACGAGCGTGACGCTCGCGCGTCCGTTGTCGATCGCGTACCGGATCGCCCGGCGCACGAGGTTCTTCGAGTTCCTCGCGCTCATGGGCTTGATGCCGATCGCTGAATCCTCCGCGACGTACTGTCCCTCCCGCGCGTTGATGAGCCGTATCACCTCCGCCGCCTCGGGGCTCCCGTGTTTCCATTCGACGCCCGCGTAGACGTCCTCGAGGTTTTCGCGGAACACGATCATGTCCACTTTTTCCGGCTCCT
>SCSX01000015.1 GCA_004297825.1 Spirochaetota bacterium | reverse complement strand
GCCGAGGCCTACTTCAAGGAGAACAACATACAGTACGCCATACTCGAGTACCGGCAGGTGCTCAAGCTCGGCCGCTATGACGAGAAGGTGGACGAGGTGAGGATTCGATCCAAGCTCGCCAAAATCTACACCGATCGCGGAAGCGTCGACGACGCGAAAAAGGAATACCTCATCCTTACCAAGATAGCCCCCCAGGACCACGAGAATTACTACCAGCTCGGGGTCATCTATTTCAATTCAGGCCAGGCGGACAAGGCGGGCAGCTATTTCAAGAAGAGCATCCAGATGAACGGGAAGCTGGACATGGCTCACTATTACCTGGGACAGATCCAGTACAAGGCGAACAATTATACGGACGCGAAACAGTCGTTCATCGAAGCCATCAAGATCGAACCTGCAAATTACCGCGCTCATTATTTCCTGGGGCTGGTCCTTCGCCAGATAGGCGACCACGAATGGGCGATCAAGGAATTCGACGTAGCCCAGAAGAGCGAGGACATCAAGCTTAAGTGCTTCCTTGCCAAGGGCACCTGTTACCTCGAGCGCGATATGCACCCCAAGGCGATCATCGAGTTCGAGAGGGGATTGAAATTCGCGAAGCGCGGCAGCGATACGGAGCTGAACCTCAGGTACTACCTTGCCGCCTCGCAGGAGAACATACGGGATCTCCAGGGCGCGATTGCAAACTGGGAACAGATAGCCGCCGTAAATAAGAACTTCCGCGATGTTTCGGAAAAGCTCAAGACCTATTCCGAGTTCCGGCAGGACGACCGGGTGAAGGATTTCATGATCGCCGGCCTTTCGCAGTTCGAGCACGATTGCCGGAAAATCGTGGAGCACATGGGGCTCTCCGCCATGGACGTGGATATCGTGAGCGACACGGAGATCGAAATCATCGCCGCCGACAACGAGGCGAAGTGGAGAAACGCCCGCATGAGCAACAAGATCGTCCGCATCATGCGCACGACCGATTCGGTGCAGGACAAGCTCCTGCGGCGGCTCCACGAATCGATGAAACAGAAAAACGCGAATCGTATCATTATCATAAGCGCGGGGGATTTCAACCAGTCCGCCGTGGAATTCGCAAATACGCGCCCGATCGAGCTTCTTGGCAAGAGCGATCTTGTCCGCCTGCTCAAGAACATAGGCAACTGACCGCGGCGCGGAAACACAAATAAAGAGCGCATAACGGCACCGTCTGCATGGACAATGTTGAATCCATCCTAAGCTCGATCCCCATATTCTGTCACTGCTCCCGGCAGGAGATCACGCGCCTGCGCGGACAGGGCAGGATCATTCACCTGGCGCGCGGACAGAAGCTGGACGTGAGGGCGCTCGCTACGCTGAACGTGGTCATCCGGGGCATGTTCGAGATAGAGGCGCTCGGACAAAACGATATCATGTACCTCGCTCCCGGATCTTTCTTCGGCGAAATTCCCTTTACCGCGTACAAGCACCGCGGCTCGGTCAAGGCGCTGGTCGACTCCGAGGTCTGCGTTTTCGAGATCGACGAGGTCTTCCGTTTCTTCCTGACCTCTTTCAAAGCGATGAGGGGCTACCTCAAAACGCTCGACAGGATGGGATTCGGGCTTTCGGATGCGGGCCGGAGATATATCGGAACCACGAGCAGGATACTGTGCGCGTACGGACGCAAGGAAGGCCTGGGAACCAGCCTGTTCGCGTCCTGCCTGGGATCGGCCTGCGCGATACGGGGGCGAACGATCGTTCTCGATATGTCGTACAGGGGAACGTCCGTGTTCGACTATTTCGAGCGGAGAATAACGGGCGCCATTTCGCAGAAAAGCAATATCGGCGCGCCCGCCGCGGAAATAATCAGCGAGTGCGTGGCGGATGTCGACGAGCGGCTATCGCTCATGAATATCGCATTCGGGAGCAAAGTTCGGGTCAACCCGGACATACTCTCGCCGATACTCTTCGTGCTCTCCCGCGAATATGAATACATAATCGTGGACCTGTCGGACGAGGACCCGGAACTCAGGGACAGGGTCTTCAGCCTGGCCGATTCGGTCTGCGCGATGCTTCAGCGCGCGCGGGACAGGGAGGACCTGTACGGCATGTTCGACGCCTCCCTCACCGAGGGGCAACGGGTTCTTTACGTGATCAACAGGAACGCGGGCAGGGAACAGGGCCAGGTCGACGGGGCGGTGTTTTTCGATGTCCTCGGGATAAAAAAAGGCGAATCGGCGCATGCTGCCATCAGGGACTTTGCCTCTTCGAAGGGCGCGGTGGAACTCCTGGGCATACTCGCGGGGCCGGCGCGCGCCCTCGTATGCCAGAGTGTGACCTATGAGGCGGCGGCGTTTGCAGGTGTGCTCAATGCCCTCTCGCACGCAGGTCAGGAGTTCAGCTCGATATACTCGTCCTCGTATTCCCAGGTCGTGTCCCTGCTCTTCCTCGCGTCGCGGGACCAGGACGAATTTCTCGGCATTTTGAGCCGGTTTCTGCCGGAAGAGAAATTGGGCTCATTCCTGGACATTACCTTCCCGGAAAGCCATGTGGCGGGTTCGGGCAGGATCCGCAAATTCATGAAGGAGATACTGGGAGACAAGCGAATAGAGTTTTTCAGGAGCGTCCCGATCGCCCTGCTGGCCGAAGGGACCGGGACTGCGCCAAGGCTGTTCAGTACGGGCCCCTCCCGGGACATCGCCGCGGCGTCGTTTGCGCTCCACCCGGTGGTCCAGTCCGTCGAAATTGCCGGTGGCGAGTTCCATTCCGGCATGCCCTACAGGAAGGTCCGTCCGGAAGACCTGTTCAGGTGCGATATAGGCGAAATCGTATACGTGACCGTCAGGAGCAGGCAACCCTTTGAGTTTACGAGCAAACGCGTCATAAAGTTCTATCGCAACTACCTGGAGATGCTGTACCTCTGGAAGGGCGAGGAACGGCTCAACGTGACCGCCGACAAAAACATTCAAATTGATTTGACCGAGCGGACATACAGCCCGGAAAAAATTATCAAACTTTCCGAGGAGATGACAAATAAGTTGTTGATCGCCAAGAGAATATGATGTACTAATAAGTTGTATCACCTTTTGCATTGCGCGTGGAGGCCGTTCAGTATGAGATCCAGGAGTACCAATGTGCTGCAGGCGGTAGTGCTCATCGCGGGTATGCTGTATCTTGCGGCCGGGCTGGTGTTTTTCGTTTCACCCACTCTTTTCGCCGGACTTTTCGGCATAGAGGTGCAGGAGGACTGGTTCAACCAGATCAAGTCCGACAGTTTTGTTGCACCACTTTTTTTCATAGCGCGTGCGTTTGCCGCCACGGTATTCGCCCTGGGCGCTTCCATGGTGCTGCCGCTGTTCGATCCTCTCAGGTATCGTGGGCTCATGTATTTTTCGGGAGTGATGTTCCCGTTCATGGCCGGCCTGTTGTTGTTGGTAAATGGATTTCGCTTTGAGCACCTTGTTCTCAAGGTGTTTGGAGGGATCATACTTCTGATCGGTTCCGGCTTCATATTCGGGCTTGTGATTACCCGGAGAATGGCCCAGGCCGGAGAAGAGTGATCCCGGTAGAGAAATATTTAGGAGAAAAGGAGCAACAAGATGGACCTTAAAACCAAAAAGTCGAACAACGTCATCATACTTTATCTTCAGGGAAAGCTGGATGTGCATGTTTCCGCGGACATAGAGAAAGAAATAAACAAAATTATCAGCCAGGAGCCGGATTGTCACATGCTGCTTAACCTCAGCAGCGTAGAATACATGAGCAGTTCAGGGCTGAGAATCTTTGTCGCGACGATGCGCATTCTCAAGGAATCCAAGCGGAAGCTTAAACTGTGTTCCATGAACAACGCGGTAAAAAAAATATTCGAAGTCGTCGAACTCATGGACATGTTCGACATCTATGAAACAGAAGAAGAAGCGCTGAAAAGCTATTAAATACCCCAGGCAACATGAACTTGATTCCCTGGAGTCGCGCGCGCGGGGACCGAAACTCCGGCTTCGTTACCCCGGCGGTTCACGACATCCCTGTCCCTGCCGATTCCCGCAAACTGGGCCTGCTGGGTGCGCAGGCCATGCGGGGATTAAGGAACTTCCTTATCTTCCAGCGGTTCCCATCGTATGGCTGGCCATACTGGATTCCGCGTCAGCATCCCGGGGGCGAGGCCGCTGTCAGTTCCCCCGTCATCCTGAACCGTTCAGCCAGGGACTGGATATGCTTCTCAAACCAGTTCTCCCCGGAAATACTGCGCATAGATCCGTCCGGTATGATCAGCGCCGCCGACGAATCCTGGGCGCTCGAATTCTGGTGGATGCAGGGTGATTCGCTCATTCGGGCGCAAAATCTCGACGGCACCGTAATTCGAACGCGCGATACCCGGACATCGGTGGTCTCCACTCGCTGGAAATCCGGATCGCTTGACGTGGCCCAATCCCTCTATGGAGCCCGCGGGGCCGCGGATGAAGTGATCGTTCGTTCGGAGATTCAAAACCTGCGTTCCGCCGGGGATGCGAGTTTTCTCATCGTGCTCAGGCCTTACTCCAACGATGCGATAGGCGGACTGGACGCTATTGAATACCGCAAAGACACCAAATCGCTTCGCATAAACGGTGTCGACAGATTCCTGTCCGATACCAGGCCGGACATGGTATTTGCCGGGAACGGGAGCATGGGTGATATAACCCCCTCTACCGGAGATCGCGGGGTCACGAAGATCCAGTGCGTCCAGGGAATGGCGACCATGGCGCTGGGATTCCGGGTAAAAAAGGGTGCACGGATCATTAACCTGAGAATCGGGCTTTCCGGCTCGCGCCCGCTGTCATCCGCCCGCTTTAATCACGACCAGGCGGCCCGGGAGTATGTTGAATTCTCCGGCGGGAAACTCTCCGCCGGGGCGCAGCTCTCCCTGCCGGGGGCGGCTTATACGGAAATGTTCGGTGCATGCAAAGCAGCCATCGTCCACCACTATTCCAGGGTCCTGGCATCCTCGTCAAGGGGATCAAGTCCGGATATTGCCGCGCAGGCGTACCATGTCTGCTCCGCCCTCTCGAGAATGGGCTTCACCGCCGAGGCCTTAAAAATCGCCACCCACTACTTGAAAAATTTCGCCTATCCCGAGCAGCGCTCGCTCCGCGATCATCTTGCCGCGGCATTCACGGTATCCCTGTACGCCGATTACTTCCTGTTTTCCCGCGATGACGATTCGCTGCAAGAGGTCTATCCCGCCATCAAGAGGCTGTCGGATTCCATTGCGGAATTCACCCGCTCCGTGCGCTCGATAGATTCGGCTTCACGGGTAAACTTCATAGACGGGTTCGATATGGAAGTCGCCCATGCACACGATTTTTCCGTCCTGATGGGCGCGTTGAGGCATGGCTCCTATCTCGCGCGCTGTGCGGGAATCTTCGGCGATGAAACGAAATATGCGGCGGAGGTGTCAAGGCTGAAGGGCATAGTGCTGAAATGGTGCGCTTCGGCGCTCGCCGGGGGCGAAACCATCATGCCTGCCGAATTCGCGGCATATTGCATCACCGCGGCGTGGCCGCACGGCCTGAACGCGCTTACCCCCGAGGATACCCGTTCCCTCGTATCGCTCGTGGCCGACAGCCTCCGCGGGCTGCCGGTGTACAATCCTTCTTACGGCGGCTGGGATTCGTATATTTCCCTGGTACTGGCCACAAACCTGCTGCTGGCGGGTGATACGCGCTGTTTCACCATCCTCGATAAATTATGCCCGGCGCCGGGAGAGGCCGTTACCTTCACCGACTTTAAAAATCCGCTTACTGCAAGGGGAGCCCATGGGGAGGGAGAATCGCCAAAAGTCATGTGGGCGATGAGCGCTCTTTTACGCTCCATGCTGTTCATGGACTACGAGCACAGGCTGGAGATAATGCCGCTGCCGCGCATGGAATGGTTCGAGCCCGGAAGCGAAATGGTTATACTACGGGCGCCTTCAAGGTTCGGCGGAATCAGTATGCGCATACTGTGCCTTCCCCACGAGGTTCAATATCATTTTACGGACCTCCCCAAATTCGTACCGCCTGAAATAGTTATAAACCTTCCCTTCAAGGCTAAAATAAAAATTGAAAGCGATTTTATACTTAAAAAAGAGGTTGGGAATTCTTATATTATTAATGGCTGGCCTTCCGTTGTACGGTTTACACGATAGTCCACCAGGGCAGCGGGCATAAGCATGGTGACATTTCTTGTAGCGGCGACAATCATAATAGGCGGCGTGGTGCTGTACCTGATGTATATCAAGCCCAAACTTGATCCCTCTTTTCGCGCGGCCGCCTATGAAAAGCAGAACATGGTATATGAAGCGATCATTGAGTATAAAAAGGTCCTCGATCAGCGTCCTAAGGATTTCATGGCCCATTACCGGCTTGCCAACCTGTATCTTCAACTGAATGAAATCGACCAGGCCATCCTGCATCTCGAACGGGTGATCGAAATCAACAAGTACAATTACGAGATTGACCGGCTCGACATCGAGAAAAAGCTCGCCGACTCCTATTACCGCAGGGACGATGTAGAAAAGGCGTTTCAGACATACCTGGATATCCTGAGCGTTTACCCCGGGGACCCGGACGCGCTTTACCACGCCGCCTTCATTTCACTGGGGCAGGAGGAGTTCGATTTCGCGCAAAAGCATTTCGAGCGACTGGTAAAGGTGAACAAGAACGATTTCGAGGTTTTTTTCGGGGCGGGCATATGTAGTTACCAGAACCAGAAGCTGAACGAGGCCATCAACAATTTCAAGCTTGCGGTTTCGATCAATCCCTATTCGGACGCGGCGAATCTCGCGATGGCGTTTGCCAACCAGAAGAAACGGGACTTCAAGCAGGCCATTCCCTACGCGATCGCGCTCAGGGACCGGACCCCGGATGCCTCGGTAAAGTACCTCGCACTTCGCCTGCATGCGTTTCTTCTGCTCCAGGCGAAAAAGAACGAGGAGGCGCTGAAAGTCTTCCAGGAGGTCGTCGATTTTACGAGGGAAAACGATATGCAGAACGAGCTCATGCTGGCATTGTTCGATATCGGCTATGCAAATCTCAGGTCCGAACGGTCCACGCAGGCGCTTGAGTACTGGAACGAACTGTACCGCATCGATAAAACGTACAACGATATCTATCGTCTCGTCACCCAGCTTCGCCGGGAGATCGATATTGACCTCAAGAGCCTGAGAGACGATTTTGAAATCTCGATAATGGACAATATCGACGAATGGATACAGAACCCGTTTCCGGCGACCTTCCTCTGGGATATCTGCGGACTGAAAAGCGAGCGCAAGCTCGATTTGAAAAACATCATGGTAACGGCACGCATCGCGCGGACGCGGGAGGGAGAGGGAACGCCCCTTGCCGCGGACGGTGATACGATGGAGCTCATCGATAAATTCTGCCAGCTCGACAGCGAAAATTTCAGAATTATCGCAAACAGGGTGGTGGGGAAGATGGGCTATAAGGTTGACCAGATACTTCAGACGTACCGTGAAGCGGACGGGGTGGATTTCATGGCGTACGACGCGGCCACCAAGGACAAAACCCTGGTGTGGGTGAGGCGATGGACCAAAACGATGGTGGGGGAGATACCGCTCAGGAATTTTGCGCAGGCGATCAATGACGCCAAGGCGAAGAAGGGGCTTCTCGTCACTGCATCAGATCTTACCGAACCCGCCAAGGCGAACCTCGACAAGCTCCCCAAGGTGAATGTGATATTCCCCGAGGAACTTGGCGTACACCTGAAGGGGATCATCTAGTCATGATCGATCCGGGAACGGGACCGACAGAGTCCATTCCGCTGGACCGGATCGATTTTTCGGATTCGAGATTCAGGATTGGCAGGATCCATCGCGAGGATGCGCTTGCGCGCTCCGTGGAGATGTTCGGCATACTCTGCCCGCCCACGCTCCTGGCGACGGGAAACGACTATGTCATCATCAGCGGACATAACCGGCTTGAAGCCGCTCGCGCCGTTGGCACGCACGCGGCCGAATGCACGGTATGTCAAACGATATCGCCGCGAATTTTCATGAAACATGCGCTCCTGAAGGCGTACCGCGGCGCGCTCGGTCCCGCGGGAAAGCTGCGCAGCGTCCAGATCGCGCGCTCGTTGGGAGCCGATGAGATCGAGCTTGGACATACTGCGATCCGCGGACTGGGGATCCCGGATGAAATTTACCGGGACCATGCGTTCATATCCGGCGTGCGCGCGCTTCCGGGTGAACTGCTGCGCTACATCGATCAGCGGGACATCGGCTTCAAGCCGCTCAAGTCGCTCATGCGGCTTCCTGCGGAGGGAATCGGGCTTATCGCACAATGGGTGGAGGAGTATTATCTGCGCCTGAATATCTTTCGCGACGCGCTCGAATTGATGCTGGATATCTACCGAAAAAAGGGTTCGATCGAGGAGATCGCCGGCATACTTCCCCGGCCGGGCGCGGATCCCCACGCGGAAGAAGAGAGGCTTCACGAGGCGCTTTTTCGAATCCGCTACCCGGAATATTCCGGAATAATCGCGGCCGCCGACTCCATCCGTGAGCGCTACAGGGACCGCGGGGTCAGCCTTGTGCTGCCGTCAAGGCTCGAGGGCGGCAGCGTGGAAGCGAGGATCAGTTTTGGGAGAAAGGATTCTATCGAGAAAATCGGGAAGGCTATAGGTAGTATCGCTCCCGGGGATATAAGGTCACTCCTGGACCTGCTTTCATGAGCGGGGAGCAGCAGGGCTGCCGCTTTCGAAAAATGCCCCGACTTCGCCCAGGACCTTTTGCCGGGTGTCTTCCAGAGAGAGGGTCGATTTGTACCCCGCGGCGTTCTTGTGCCCGCCACCCCCGTTTTTAAGCGCGATTTCCGCGACGTTATAGTCGCCCTTCGTGCGCATGCTTACCTTGACGGGTCCCTCCACATCCTGTTTCACGAGAACGCTCGCGATCACTCCCTTTATGGTTAGCGGCATATTAATGGAAAGCTCGCCCTCGGGAAACGTGGATCCCGACACGCGGATCATTTCGGGCGTGAGCGTCATCATGATCAGCTTCCCGTCGTAATGTACTTCGGCGGTGGAGAGTATTTTCGCCCTTAGCAGGAAGCTGGAAAGCTCATTGTTTTCATAGATGTGCTCGTAGATTGAGAATGGATTCGCCCCGAGCTCAACCAGGTGCGAAATGATTTTAAACGTCTCGGGGGATGTCTTGGGATACCTGAAGCTTCCCGTATCGAAGAGTATGCCCGTGTAAAGCGCCTGGGCCGCCTTGAAGCTGGGTACGCGATTGTAATACTGGAAAAAAGAATACACGATCTCGCTCGCCGAGGATGCCTCGACCTTGATGAAGTTCGATTCAAGCAGGTCCCTGCCGCCCTCGTGGTGATCGATTACGAACACATCCCTGACGAGCGGGCTCAGTACGCGGTATGACGCCCCGATATTGCTCATATCGTTCGTGTCGAGAACGAATAGCACGTAATCCCCGATGTCCGGGGGAAGGGATTCGGCAGGATCAAAGACGCCGATTTCGCCGTCCGGATCCATGAATTTATATTTTTCGGGCAGGGGATCGGAATTAAGGATACTGGATTTTTTACCCAGTTTGCCCAAGAGCTCGTTGAAGGCGATCTCTGCGCCAAGCCCGTCCCCGTCGGGGCTTTCATGAGTAGATATCAGGAATCTTTCGTGCGCTGAAAGGAACGAATCGAGATTATGATATCCCCTGTACATTATCCCCCGACCTTCGACTCCGCCTTCAGGAGTGGGTAACCCATTTCCTCCCGTATCTCAAGGTAACGTTCGGCGCAGCGGCGGGCAAGGTTGCGTACGCGTGTGATGTAACCCACGCGTTCGGTAACGGAAATTGCGCCCCGGGCGTCCAGCATGTTGAAAACGTGCGAGCACTTGAGTACGTAATCATATGCCGGGAGAACCACCTTGAAATCCTGGTAATCGAGAATCGCAAGGCACTCGCGTTCATATTCGTCGAAACGGGCAAAATGGAGGGCGACATTGGCGATATTGAAGTTGTAGTGCGAAAATTCGATTTCGCTGCGGTGATGCACGTCGCGATAGGTGAGATCCTTGTTCCACCTGATATCGAACACGCTGTTGACGCCCTGGATGTACATGCATATTCGTTCAAGGCCATAGGTGAGCTCCACCGGGATGGGTGAGAGCTCGAAGCTGCCGCATTGCTGGAAATAGGTGAATTGCGTGATTTCCATGCCGTCAAGCCACACCTCCCACCCGAGACCCGATGCGCCCAGGGTGGGGGATTCCCAATCGTCTTCGACGAAGCGCACATCATGCTCTTCCAGCCTGATTCCCAGGGCCCGCAGGGAATCCAGGTAAAGCTCCTGTACATCAAGCGGAGAGGGCTTCAGTATCACCTGGTATTGGTAATAATGCTGCAACCTGTTGGGATTGTCGCCATAGCGCCCGTCCGTGGGACGGCGCGAGGGTTCGACATAGGCCACGTTCCACGGTTCCGGGCCCAGCGCACGCAGGAAGGTTTCGGGATTGAATGTCCCGGCGCCGACCTCCAGGTCGTATCCCTGGATGATGATGCAGCCTTTCCTGGCCCAGTAGTCGTTAAGCGTGGAGATGAGATCCTGAAAATACATGTTCGATACCCTGTTTCCGAGAGTCGCCTCGAGCCGGGCGGGAGGGCGCCCGGTCGGATTTAATCCGGGCGTACGCTCATCTACTGGTTTTTCATGCTCGTGTAAGACTCGTACGCCTCTTTGAGGATCTTATGCAGTAGCTCAAAGTCCTTTTTATTTGTCAAATTAAAATATTCAAGCGCGTCCTCGTCGACGATCTCGAAGCGCATGTTGCGGGTCTCGATCTCGGTAAACGTGTAGGCGAGATAGACCGTATAGACGATATCCTTGTATTTCTCGGCGGCCATGTGGGGGCGGTGATGAAATTCTATGGCCTTGATGAGCGCCTCGTTGAATTTCCACTTCTTGCAGATGAGGCTGCCCAGCGTGCTGTGACTTATCCCCAGGGATATTTCCTCGAGGAGATTGGAGTCGCCCATATTCTTTATGCCCGCAAGGTCCGAGAGGCGCTGTATCTTGTCGGGGTGAATGGAGAGAAGCACGATCTTGCCGATATCCGAAAGCAGCGCGGCGAGGTAGGCGAATTCGGCGAGCTTGGCCTTGCGCATCTGCATCGCGATCCGCTGGGAATAGAAGGCAGTCCGTGACGAATTTTTCCAGATGGTCTCGAACTTTTTATACCGGGCGTCGAGGATTTTCTGGACCCCGGTGGCCACCAGGAGCATGTTGATGCCCTTGGTACCGATAATCATAACGGCTTCCTCGACGGTTTCGATTCGCTTTGCGGTGATATAGCCCGCGGAATTGGCCAGCTTGAGCAGCGCGGTGATAAGCCCGGGGTCGCGCTTGATGCTGTCCGAAATGTCGCGCACGCTCGCCTCGGGATTGGCGCAGAGACGCTGGATCTCCATGATATTTTCAGGGAAGGAGGGGATGTTGTCGACCTCTTCCATGATTTCGTTCGCGATCTGCGTGGAAAATTCCGTTTGGTCGGCTTTCTTGGGGATGACGATCTTCGTTATGGTGAGCTTCCCATCGGTGTCTATGGTGAACGATTCCTCGGGGAATCCGACATTCTTGAAGAGCATGAGCGCCATGATGAGGCCAAGGCCCGCTCCCTCCGAATCATCGAGCACATCGTCGAAGGCTTCCGCTATATCGGCGTATGAATACGCCTTTTTAAGCCTGGCCTCGACCTTCTTGAGCTCTTCGTCGAGTATGGGGATATTGTTGATGACACTCAGGCGAAGGACGTCGGGAAGCGCCTTGAAGAATACGCGCACAATGAGCTTCGCGTCATGGAGCTCGCCCAGGATAGTGCCTTCGGTTCCGAAGACGGTTTCCTTAAAATCCTCCATGCCGGAGCGATACTGATCCCTGTTCTTGATGTCGAGGCCTTTCTGCTTGAAATAAAGCCTCTTGGCGTTCGCCTTGATGGAATTATTGATGACTTCCTTGAGAACGGTGAGGAGAACGTCCTTCAGGTACAAAATGTCGTGGATCTCGAGGAACCGGTGAAGCATCTTGATCAGCTTTTCTTCGACCTCGAGCGTCATCCTTGAGAACTGGACATAGCAGTCTTCGCCGTTCTTGATCGCTTCCTTGAAATCTACGGGGTTTAAAATTATCTGGGTGTCGATCGCGCCTTCCAATTTACCGCTCCTGCACTCCGGCAAGAATTTACTATATATTCGGTTGATCGCAACATCCTCACACAGGCTTTGGATTTTATAAAGCACTTTTTTGGAGCGGGGGATGTTTTGATCGACACGGGGGTTTCCCATTTTTAGCTGCGGTCAGTAAAAATAATTGATTTTGCAGTAAAGTATTGACATGATAATTCAATAGGATACCCCGAGGTAAACAGACCGACGCGGGACCAGAACGCCTGTACAATGGAAGAACCTTAAATGAGCATGGTGTATTTCGCCGATTTCCGGTGCAACAGCAAGGACAATGTTTTCAGCAAGGTCAGGAAACTGTTCCTGAAGGCCGGGTTTGGCGCTTGCCTGCAGGAAAAGGATTTTGTCGCCATAAAGACCCATTTTGGCGAATACGGGAACCTCGCGTTTATACCGGCGCCCGTTCTCAAGACTATCGTGGAGATGGTGACGGGGGCGGGGGGACGGCCTTTCCTGACCGACAGCAACACGCTCTACCGGGGAAGCAGGAGCAACGCGCTCGATCACCTCAGGAACGCGGCAATGAACGGCTTCCTGCTGGAAACCGCGGGAGCGCCCGTCATCATCGCCGACGGGCTCAGGGGAAACGATTTCAGGACCGTGCCCGCAAAGGGAAAATATTTCAAGGACATAAAGATCGCCTCGGCCATACATGACGCCGATGCGGTGGTGGTCGTTTCCCATGTAAAGGGTCACGAGCTCTACGGTTTCGGCGGTGCGATCAAGAACCTCGCGATGGGATGCGCGCCCCCGGCCGGGAAGCAGATGCTCCATTCCGACATGAAGCCGAAGGTGAAGGAGGCGCTGTGCACCGCGTGCAATGCCTGCGTGCGAAGGTGCCCTTCTGACGCCATCATTATCAATGCCCGCAAGAAGGCCGAGATCAATCAGGACGCATGCATAAGCTGCGGCGAATGTACCGTTATCTGCCCCAACGAGGCGGTCCCGGTGCTCTGGAAAACGGATTTCAAGCCGCTGCATGAACGATCGGGCGAATATGTCAAGGCCATGATCGATACGAAGCCGGGCAAATGGATGTTTTTCAATTTTATAATGAACGTATCGCCGCAATGCGACTGTTATTACTGGAACGATACACCGGTGGTGCCCAACCTGGGCATTCTCGCCTCGACGGACCCGGTGGCGATCGACATGGCGTCCGCGGATCTAATAAACAGGGCCGCGCCCATGCCGGGATCCAAGATCGCCGGCAAAGACCCGTCCAAGGACAATCTCCAGGCACTTTACGATATAGACTGGAAATACCAGCTTCAGTACGCGGAAAAAATAGGCATGGGGACATGCGGGTACGAAATCGTGGAGATATGATCCGTTGAGACGAATACGCATATTTTTGCTATATTCCAGGTATTCGGGATTCTGCAGGTACAGGGGAGCACGATGAAAAGTCAGCATGATTTTCCCAATTTAAACGCGAAACGGCCGGACGGCATTAAGCCGAGCGGCAGGCCTTTCAGGGTTATAGTAGTTGAGGACAAGGACTTCCAGAGAAAACAGCTGGTGCAGATACTGGAAAGCGAAGGCTACGAGGTCGTCGCCTCCTTCACGAACGGGCAGGAGGCGGTTAACCACTACGAGCAATATTCCCGCGACCTCGATCTCATCACGACCGATCTCGATATGCCCATACTGGATGGATACGCCCTGCTTTTCGAGCTCGTGCAGAAAAAACCGCGGGCCCGGATCGTATTCATAAGCGATGATACGTCGAAAAACGTGATCCAGGATCTTTTAAAAATGGGAGCGGCTGATTTCATTCTGAAACCAATCCAGCGCGGCAGAATACTTGAGAGGATAAAAATGGTACTCGACAAGGCGCTTAAATCCCAGCAAGCCTCGGACCGGTTGTAGGCGAATACAGTGGATGAACAATTAAGCTCGGCGCTCAACTCGCTTTCGGAACAGACGGGGAAGATCAACATCGCCCTGCATTACGTGGGCGGGGACCTTGAAAAGGCCCGCCAGATGGTCGCGGGGTCCTATCGGGATCTTTTCGCGATCAAGGCGGTGTACACGTCGTCGGCCATGCACGGCGCGGTGCTGATATTCTTCAATCACGTGTACAGCAAGATCGCGAACCCGTTCGCCTACGTGATAGCGTCATATGCGACGAACCAGCTCGATCCCTCGCTGGACTGGCGCGTGTTTGAAAAGGAAATGCAGGAAACGACCGCCGCCGGCGTCCCCGACGAACACCTGGGGAACGCACTCAAGGTGAAACTCTACGAGAGCTTCACCTTCACGTTCGCCCGCGAGCTCTTTCGCTATCTCGAAGGGAATAATTCGATCGCGATCGAACGCGCGTTCCAGAAACTGATCCAGTACATCCTGAACCAGTCGCGAATAGACGTGCGTGTGGAGGCCCAGCAGATTTCCTCGCTCGATATGGAGCTTTTCTCCACTACGAGCGTAAAGCTGGACAGCGCCGCATTGGTGAAGCCGGGGCCGGCCGAACAGCCGAAGGCCGCGGCCGAGGGTGAAAAGACCGCAGGCGGCGACGGGATCGCAGTGGGACGCGAAGGCGTTCAGCTGATCCTCAAGGCCTCGCTCATTCTCGCGCCCATCAAGGGCAAGGAGATTTCGACGCTGCAGCCCGGCGACAGGGTCAAGGTCAGCATCGTCGATAGCTCGCCCAAGGCTGTCCAGGTGGCGCAGGCGCTCAACGCGTACCAGGAAGGGAATTTTAAACCCGTCATAGCGCGGCTGAAGTCGATAACCTTCGATCCGGCGGTCGGATATACCGTGTACGGCATCATAGCCAAGGGGATATTCGTGAAGATACTGGAAGAGGAGAAAAACATCAGGGTCGCCATGGATTCCGCCTATGAAATGGCGAAGGGTGCGGCGCGGTCCGACGAGCCGAAGATGAATCTCAAGGTGGTCATGCTCCTCGTGGCGGCCCTGGTGCTGCTCCTGGGAATAGTGGTGATGTTGATCGTATAGCCTGTCAGACCATTCGCATCGGAACTCCCCTGCCGGTGAGATAGGTTTTAACTTCGCGGATCGTTATCTCCCTGAAATGGAAAATCGACGCCGCAAGGACCGCATCGGCCATTCCCGCGGTCAGTCCCTCGTACATGTGTTCTATGGTGCCGACCCCGCCCGAGGCGATCACCGGAATCGATACGGCCCGCGCGATCGCGCTGGTAAGCTCGATATCGTACCCGATCCTGGTCCCGTCCCTGTCCATGCTGGTGAGCAGGATCTCTCCCGCGCCCAGGTCGCAGGCCCTCATGGCCCACTCGATCGCATCGAATTCCGTGGGGGTCCTGCCGCCGTGCAGATAGACCGTCCATCCCCCGCGATCGTTTTTCTTCGCGTCGATGGCTACGAGTATGCACTGGGAGCCGAATCGAAGCGCCGATTCGCGGATGATCATGGGGTTCTGCACCGCGGCGGTATTAATGGAAACCTTGTCGGCCCCGTTCTCAAGGATCATGCGCACGTCCTCGACGGTACGGATGCCTCCGCCCACCGTAAATGGAATGTTCACCGTTTCCGCGACGTGCTTGACCATATCGAGAATGATGGCCCTCCGATCGGAAGATGCGGTAATATCGAGGAAGACGAGCTCGTCGGCCCCCTCCTCATCGTAAAACTTGCCGTTTTCCACGGGATCGCCCGCATCCTTGAAATTGATGAAATTGACGCCTTTCACGACGCGCCCGTCCTTGACATCCAGGCATGGAATAATTCGCTTGGCCAGCATCCGCGGTCTCTCTTCACAGCGATGATGCGCGGGAAACCGATAAGTTTCCCCGCGTGCGCAATGCTCGGCCGGACGGCGAAAAATTGCAAGTGTTTCATTCCCGGGCGGGAAACAGTGGGGGGATGCGGACACCCGGTACCCCCGAGAAAAGTCATTGACACATCCCGGGTCAAAACCTAGGCTTCTTTATTCGATCCGGCCGCAGGATATTCGCGCCGGCTGAAATCGGCAGGCAAGACGCACTGGCATGAGGAAAACCGCGGCAGAGAAAAAGGCTTTAACCGGTGAATTCGATCGATTCATGAGGCGCTATGCGCCCATGGTGGACGCGCGCATTGAGAATTTTTACCGGGAAAAGCTCGCCTCCGCGTCCATGGATTTCATGCGTGAGATTTACGCCGACCTTCGCGAGTACTGCCTGCGCGATGGGAAAAGAATCAGGCCGCTCATCCTGCTCGCGTCGTACCTGGGATTTTCCCCCCGGGGGAAGAAATCCCTGCGTGGCGTGATCGGTGTGGGCGCGGCGCTGGAGCTCATGCACGCGTTCCTCCTGGTGCAGGACGATATCATCGACAAGTCGGATTCACGGCGGGGGAAGGATTCCCTCCATGTGACGTGCGCGAAGCGCTACGGAAAATCGAGCGCGAATCCCCTGATCGGAACCGATGTCGCGCTCGTGGCGGGAGACGTCCTTTTTTCGAACGCGCTCGAAATGATCAGCGGCGCGGATATCGGCGAAAAGAATATCGGCCCCCTCATGAAATACTTCGGCCTCACCTATGAGCGCACGGCATGGGGGCAGATATACGACAGCCTCAATTCCATGCCGGCGGACATTGAGGCGAGCGCCAGGGCGGCGCTTGACATAAGCATATTGAAAACCGCGCACTATACGGTACACTATCCGATGGTGATGGGGTATGTGCTTACGGGCGGGCGTGACCGGAAAGTCCTTCGCGCGATCAGGGACGCGGCGTTGCCCATGGGACTTGCCTTTCAGCTCAGGGACGATATACTGGGCGTGTTCGGGGACTCGGTAAAAACGGGGAAACCGGCCGATTCCGATATTCTTGAAGGAAAGATGACCGCGCTCGTTGCGCACACGATACTGACCGCGAACGCAAAGGCGCGGGACCGGTTTATCCGGCTTTTCCTCAAGAGAAAAAAGACGGCGGCCGATATCGGGCGGGTGCGCGAACTGATGCGCGAGAGCGGCGCGCTTGACCACGTTCGCGCGATGATACACGAAAACGCGCAATCGGCCGGGAAGGGTTTGGCCAGGCTCGGGATTGACGACAGATCGAGCGCGATATTCAAAGGCCTGATTGAAAGGATAGCGGACGTTCACATGGTATAACCAGATGGAAGGAAGCACACTACGATGAAAGAGACCAGGACCAGGGAAAACGAAACGGGCGTTGCGCGCAAGTATCATAAGGATACATTCGATAAGATTCCCGACAAGAAGCGCGAGCGCATCATGAAGATCGCCACCGCCGAGTTCGCCGACAAGGGATTCAACGGCGCCAATATCAACGTGATCGCGAAGAAGGCGAATATCAGCATCGGGTCGATGTATAATTATTTTTCGACCAAGGAGCACCTCCTGCTCGCCTGCGTCGAGGACGCATACTCGCTCCTCGAAGGAGCGCTCTCAAGCGTCAACCTGGAAGAGGGAACCGTGTTCGACAAGCTTGAAAAGGTCATGCGGCTTGCGATTCATTTTTCGAAATCGCATCCCACCCTCATACAGCTGTACCAGGACATCACCACCGAGGGGCTCGCGCACCTCTCGCGCAAACTTTCGCAGAAAATGGAGAACATCTCGGCGGTTTTCTACCGCAGCCAGATAGAAGAGGCGAAGGCCCAGGGACTGGTCGATGCGGACCTCGACATCCGGGTTGCGACGCTTTGCATCGACAACATCGTGGTGCTATTGCAGTTTTCCTATACCTCGGAGTATTACAAGGAGCGCCTGAAGGTTTTCGTGGGTGATGACGCGTTCGGTGACGATGAGCGCGTGATCGCCGGGATCATGAAATTCATCCGGAACGCGCTCTCCGCCCGCGCCCCGCGCTGATCCCCTCCCGGTTAGCGCCGCGATCAGGCCAGGTCTTCGATTATTTTCAGCGAGGAGCCTGTCTCGTCGGTCCTCGCGAATTCGCGGTCGAAGAGCAGAATGATCTCGGTGCGCACGTCCCGCTTGATCACGAAGTAGTACTCCGCGAGGAGCTTGCGTACCAGGTCCATCCCGCGTCCCGTTTCGGAAACCAGGCTCGACACGTCCTCGCCGCTCTCCGCGGCCCTGAGGATGAGGTTGTTCTGCTCGATTGCGCGGTTCAAACTGTCCAGTATTCTCTTCTTGGAAAGCTTTCCCTTGTAATCGTTAATGGAAATGCCGTACCGCGATTCCCCGCGCGCGAAAAATATATCGACGAAATCCCCTTCCGCGAGCGTGACCGGAACGCGTTTTTCCTTCTCTTTCGTGAAGCCGTGGGAATGATACACGGCGTTGATGAGCATTTCGTTGAGTATCAGAGTCAGCACCGCTTTGCTCGTTATTACGAATCCCCATTCGATGATCTGCGCGATGATGAGGTCGATGGCCTTTTGTATCTGCCCCGAGGCCGTGATCCTGATCTTCCTGATCTCCCCGCCCGCCGGGGAGAGGTAATGGCTGATCCCGAAAATGTTTTTCTTAGTAATGAGCTTGTCCGCGAGGCTGAGGAGCTCTTCGCCGTTGACCGGTTTATGTAAAACATTGCCGATTCCCTCCTCGAAGATGCGCCCGAAAAAATCGTCGATGTTTTTAGCGGTGATCATGATGGTGGGGATGTAAGGATAGTAGGTGCCGATATAATTGTACAGGTCGAACGCGTTATCCCCCGGGAGCTCGACTTCCGTGACGATGAGGTCGAAGTCCTCGGACTTCAAAAGCGCCATGGCATCGTACGCCGATTCGCAGCTTCGTGTCGCGTACCCCGCCGATGCGAACAGCGACTCCAGGGTCTTCCTGTAGGACGTGAAATCTACGATCAATATATTGTACATGACGACGGCTCCCGTCGATTTTCGGCACGTGCAATCATTATAGGCAGGAAGGGGGTCCCGTAAAGCAAAAATGCGGCCTGTCGGGAAAATATGCGCTGGTGTGATGCGCAGTCGTCGACGCCGACAGGGCGGCAAATTCTTATTGATTTTAAGGGCCCCGCGAGTGACACTATTTATGCAAATGTGCATAACCGGGGCGGGGACGAGACCATCACGATGTCGGCCGGCAATTTTAATTGCAAAAAAACGATTTGTTTTCTAGTGTGCTGATTCGGACGACCGGCCGGAAAATGGGTGCTGGTCGGGCCGTGATTTCCCGGGGGACAAATGAAAATACTGGTGACGGGTGCTGCGGGGTTTATCGGCTACTTCACGGCGAAAAGGCTGCTCGACGAGGGCCATGAGGTCGTGGGACTCGATAATTTTAATTCATATTACGATGTTTCCCTCAAGGAATCGCGCGCGTTCCTCCTGGACGCATACGCGAATTTCGAAATGAAGCGGGTGGACCTTGCGGACGCGGCCGCCGTTGAGGGGGTATTCAAGGACGCTTCGTTCAGCCACGTTGTCCACCTTGCCGCGCAGGCCGGTGTCCGCTACAGCCTTGAGAATCCGCGGGCGTATGTTGAAAGCAATCTAATGGGCTTCGTGAACATACTCGAATGCTGCAGGCATTACCGTGTAGAGCACCTCGTATTCGCTTCATCGAGCTCCGTGTACGGTGCCAACACGAAGATACCGTTTTCAGTGCACCATAACGTGGACCACCCCGTATCACTGTATGCCGCCTCCAAAAAGTCCAACGAGCTCATGGCCCATAGTTACGCCCACCTATTTGGGTTGCCGGCGACCGGGCTTCGCTTCTTTACGGTTTACGGCCCCTGGGGCAGGCCCGATATGGCCTATTATTCGTTCACGAGCTCGATTATCAAGGGAATCCCGATAGACGTGTTCAACAATGGCAAGATGCGGCGCGATTTCACGTATATCGACGATATCATTGACGGAATTTGCAGGGTCATACCCCGGAAACCGGTTCCCGATCCCGCGTGGTCCGGCAAGAACCCTGATCCCGGATCCGCGGCCGCCCCCTACCGGATATATAATATCGGAAATAACAAGCCGACGGAGCTCATGCGCTTTATCGAGATCATCGAAAAATCGCTCGGGAAAAAGGCGGCCCTGAATTTCAAGCCGATGCAGCCCGGGGATGTAAAGGAGACCTATGCCGACATCGATGACCTCTCCAGGGACACCGGGTATTCGCCCCGCACGACGGTCGAAGAGGGAATACCCAAATTCATCGCCTGGTATCGTGAGTATCATGGCGTCTAATCGCTTAAAAACCGGCTTGACGTAATGAATCGCATCTGAGTTATTTGCGATTCTGACAGCAGTGCCTGTATCAACCTAATACTGGAGGCGTGTGTGAAAGTAACTGTGGTGGGTTCCGGATATGTGGGCCTCGTGACGGGAGCCTGTTTCGCCGAAATGGGAAACGATGTCTGGTGTGTCGACATCGACGAAAAGAAAATTGAGAAGCTGAAAAAAGGCATTATCCCGATATATGAACCCGGTCTCGAAGAGATCGTCAAGCGCAACGTCGGCGGGGGAAGGCTGCAGTTTTCGAAAAAACTCCAGGACGGACTCGCAGATTCGCTCTTCGTGTTCATCGCGGTGGGAACCCCTCCCGACGAGGACGGGTCTGCGGACCTGCAGCACGTCCTCACCGTCGCACGTGAAATAGGCCGTACCATGGAGCGCTACCTCATCGTCGTAAATAAATCCACCGTCCCCGTGGGGACCGCCGACAAGGTGAAGGCGGCCATCATGGAAGAGCTGGCCAACCGGGGCCGGACCGACCTCGAATGCGACGTGGTATCGAATCCGGAATTTTTGAAAGAGGGTGCGGCCCTCGAGGATTTCATGAGACCGGACCGCATAATTATCGGAACCGACAACGTCCGCACAGGCGAGCTCATGAAGGAGCTTTACGGAACATTTACCAGGAGCAGCAACCGAGTCCTGGTTATGGACGTGCATTCGGCGGAACTGACCAAGTACGCGGCGAACGCGATGCTCGCCACGCGGATAAGTTTCATGAACGAGCTTGCGCACCTGTGCACAATTGCCGGCGCCGACATAGAAAGCGTCCGCAGCGGGATCGGGTCGGATTCACGTATCGGGTCGGCATTCCTGTATGCGGGGCTTGGGTACGGGGGGTCGTGTTTCCCCAAGGACGTTAAAGCGCTCATCTATACGCTCAAGGAGCACGGTCTCGACGCGAAAATATTGAGCGCCGTCGAAGAGGTGAACAAAAGGCAGCGCGCCCTGTTCGCGGGGAAGGTGCTCGAACATTTCAATGGCAGCGTAAAGGGAAAGACATTCGCCGTGTGGGGACTCGCATTCAAGCCCCAGACCGATGACATGCGCGAAGCCCCCTCCATCGATATCATCAATATCCTCAGGGAGCACGGCGCCCGGTTCAAGGCGCACGATCCCGTTGCCATGGATGTGGCGAAATCGATTATCGGCGCTTCAAATATCGAATATATCGCGAATTCGTACGATGTGCTCGACGGGGCCGACGCACTGCTGCTGCTCACGGAGTGGAACCAGTTCCGAAAACCTGACTATGAAAAAATCAAAGCACACCTGAAATCCCCGGTGGTGTTCGACGGACGCAATGTCTATGACCCGCTGAAGATGAGGGAAATGGGATTCGAATACTATTCGATCGGCAGGGTGTAAGGCCATTTGCCGCGACGAGGCGGCGACTGGTCAGATCTTGATCGGCGGGGCGTCATACCCCGCCGGTTTTATTACAAGGCCTTGAGAACATCCAGCGCAGCGTCTTTGTAGCGCTTGTCCGCATCGCCTGAAATCACGATCTGCAAAAATTCCCGGCATTTTGTGATGTCTTTCATTCTCTGGCAGGCAATCGCGGAGTTAATGAGCGCGCAATGCTTGATGAAGCTGAATGTTCCCATATCCAGAGGCTTCAACAGGGCGAACTGCTCCAGGGCTTCGGTATATTTTCCCTGCTGGAAAAAGCATTTCCCCACAAAGTACCAGGATATGCCGCGGATTGACCCGAGCGAAGGGTTCGCGGAAAGGCTTGCCTTGAAACTTTCACCGGAAAGATCGTAAAGCCGCTCCCTGTAGGCGACGAACCCGGCGTACAGCTGGTTCCTCTTTGCGATCGATGCATCGTTCATCAAATCCTTCCAATAAGCTCCATCCTCCTCGTACAATGGAATCGATTTTTCATCCGGGACGGCCGGAACGGCGAATAGCGCAAGGGCGGAACAGAAAACGGCAAGGAGGATCGCTGGCTTTTTTTTCATGTCGTATCCGGTTATTCCTTCGCGTCCGGGATAGAAATGCTTGATTTTCCCGGCCGGGGTCCTGTACAGTTGTCTCCCGGGGAAATGCAAATTTCAAGAAAAAATTATGAAATTCGCGGAACCGTCATCGGGGCGAATGCGGCAGTTGACCTTGGATGACATTAAGCTCTGCCGGGCGTGCGAAAGCAGCATTCACGTAGAATAATGCGCGGAGGAACGAATCATGCCGGGAATGAATTACGGGCTCGAAGGAAAAGTCGCGGTGGTTACGGGCGGCAGCCGGGGCATAGGGCTCCAGATAGCGCGGACACTGCTTGAACAGAAGGCGAAGGTTGTTGTATGCGGGCGCAAGAAGGAAGGCCTGGATGCCGCTGCCGCGTCCCTTGGAGGGGGCGACTCGCTCCTCACCGTCCAGGCTCATATAGCAAAGGAGGAGGACGTCGATTCGTTGTTTGCCGCGGTCCTGGACCGGTTCGGAAGGGTGGATATACTGATCAATAACGTGGGGATGAACCTTATTACCCCTTCGATCGCCGACGCGGAACTTGCAAGCTGGCAGAAGATAATGGAATCGAACCTCACCGGGACCTTTCTCTGTTCCCGGCGCGCGGCGCGCATCATGAGAGACCAGAAGTACGGGAAGATCGTGAGCATTTCGTCGATCGCCGGCAGAAAGGCATCTCCCGCGATGGGCATCTACGGGATAGCCAAGGCGGGTATCGAAATGCTTACCAGGGTACTCGCGTTTGAGCTGGCGGCGTACAATGTGCAGGTAAACGCGGTCGCCCCCGGGATGGTAAGAACGGATTTCAGCAAGCCGTTCTGGTCAAACAAGGATATATACGACCAGATTGTAAAAACGGTGCCGATGGGCAGGATTGCGGAGCCCATGGACGTGGTACATCCCACGCTCTTCCTGTGCTCCGACGCCGCCGGTTTTATCACGGGGCAGGTAGTCCTGGTCGACGGCGGAACCACCGCGTAAGAACCCAGGGTCCAGAAAAAAGCCTTTGACTTTTCCCCGCTCGGGGGCATATACTTGATAAGGTTATGTTCCCGGACGGCGAAAATGGAAGTTCAAAATATAAGTGGACCCGATGTGATCACGAGGGGATTCAGTCCCGAAGGTTCCGGCGCGCAGCAGCCGGAAAAGACGCCCAGGGATAACCCGGAACCGGCACCCAGGCGTGAAGAAGGTCGGGGCGAGCAAGTAGATACCTACGCATAGGCGCCAGAGATGCCAATATCAAAATCAGACAAAACCGCATACAACGAGTACGTAAAGGATCTCAAGACCGACAAGGAGGCTTCGTACAAACACATCACCGAGCTTCAGAAAAAGCAGAAAGAGCTGCCCCGTATCAAGGCCTATTACGTGATCGAGTCCGTGCTCGAGTTGTTGAAGATAATTTCGCTTGAATTGAACATGAGCGACGCGTCGCTTGAAATAATGAATTTTAAGAATGAGAACAGCCTCAAGAACGCGCGCAAGGAATTTATAAATGTTCTCCAGAAGATGGAAGATCTCGTGGGGAACCAGATCGACAGGTCGCTCAAGGAGAACGAGGACTATCTCCAGGCGCTCGACAGGATAAGCCCGAAGCAATGGCTGGATTTCATCAAGCGACTTCACTATGTCCTTTCCACGCTCATCGAAAAAATCGGCGAGACCTCCAAGTGGAAGTGGTCCTTCGTCGATCTCAACGCACGGGTGGCGGTGATAACCAAGAACGTCATCAATTTTTCCGATATACAGAAATACCGCGATCCGCGCACGGAGTTCTTCCGTGAACGCCAGGAGCTCATGAGGATTTGCAGGTCCAGCCTCAGGGATGTGGCGCAACAGTACCGGAACAAGTACGAGCAATCCACAAAGGTCCCCGGGGATATGCTGAAATCGCTCGAGTTTCTCGCCGTGCTCAGGAAAATATTGATATTGTTCTCGGAAACCGACGAAGCGAACAAGGTTAAGAATACCATCGATGCGCTCAGGGCGAGGATGGAAGCCGACGAAAAAGACAAAGACAAAAAAGATAAAAAATCCGAAAAAAGCGAATAATCCCCTTCTTATTATAAACAATAATATTATTTTGACTTGACGGAGACGAAGTTTTTTATTAATATATTAGCACTCAATAAGTTGGAGTGCTAATAAGCACCGGGTAACAGGCAATGCCATCGGATAACAAGCCAGAAAGAACCCTGGGGGATCGTGAATCGGCGGTTCTGGGGGCGATAGTATATGAATATATAACCACCGGGAAGCCAGTGGGATCGCGCTCGTTTGTCCAGAAGTATTCATTTTCCATTTCACCGGCGACCATGCGAAACACGATGTTCGACCTGGAGCGAATGGGATTTCTTCTTCAACCGCATACCTCGGCAGGTCGCATTCCCACGGACCTGGGTTACCGATTCTACGTCGATTCGCTCCTCGACACCTACGAATTCGTCATGAACGAAAAAGTAAGACTTCGCGACGAGCTGATAAAAAGCGAAACCCGGCTCGATCGCATGTTTATCTCAATTACAAAGACCATTTCACTGGTGTCCCGATACGCCGGTATCGTGCTCACGCCCCGGCCCGATTTCACCGTGCTCAAGCATATCGAGCTCGTACACCTTGATTCCAATGATATTCTCGTCATCATGGTTACGAGAAACGGCATGGTGATCAACAAGCGTATTTCCGTGTCGACGAGCCTCACCCAGGACGAGCTGTATCGGTACTCGAAATTCCTTACGTCGGAATTGTGCGGATATGCGCTCTATGAAATTAAAAAGGACATTTTCGAGCGATTGAGAAAGGAAAGGGCGGGCGATACCGATCACCAGATGGCGCTCGATATCGCGGAGCTGGCCCTGCAGGAAACGGAGGAGCCGGACCTGTATATCGACGGGATAGAAAACCTGCTGCACATTCCTGAAATGGTGGAAGCTGATCGCCTTCGGGCGCTGCTTCACCTCATAGAGGAGAAGCACCTGCTTAAGGGTATCATGGAAAGAACCATGGAAAGGGACGGCGTTCAGACACTCATAGGCGACGAGATCGCAGAGGTCGAAATGTCGGGGTGCAGTATCGTATCGTCGTCGTATAAAATAGGCAATAAGCGTGTCGGCGTGGTCGGGATTATCGGACCCACGCGGATGGACTACGAGAAGGTGGTTCCCCTGGTCGACTACACGGGCAAGGTCTTCTCCGAATTTCTGACCAAGCTTTCGAAATGACCGCGTTGAATGCCAATACTATCGAAAGAGAGGACGTAATGATCAAACACCCGCGAAATCATGGAAGGGAGAGCGAACCTGACAAAGAAGAAGAAAAGACGATGAACGGGGAGGGACCGTCTCCTTCCGCGGATACTACCAGGACCGCCGAACCCGGAATGCAGGACAGCGCGGCTGCGGATACGCAGTCGATACAGCCCGAGGAAATTAAATCATTGAAAGAAGCCCTCAAGGCGAAGGAAGAGGAGCTCGTGAAAAAAAACGAGGAATTGAACGGATTAAAAGACCTGATGATGCGCCGTCAGGCCGATTTCGATAACTATAAGAAACGAATGGTTAAATCGGAAGACGAATACAGGAAACTCGCGATCAAGGACATCGCGGTGGATGTCATACAGATCAATGACGATATCCTGAGGGCGATAGACGCGGCGGCGTGCGTCAACCCCGAACAGCTCGCGGCCTCGCACAGCGCCTTTATCGACGGGGTGTCCATGATCTCCCGGCGCATGGAGGAGATGCTTAAAAAATACGGCGTTCACGAGATCGATTCGCTCAACAAGGAGTTCGATCCGTGCATGAACGAAGCCGTGGAAATAACCGAAAGCGGCGATGTCGAGCACGATACCATCACCAAGGTCTACCAGAAGGGATTTGCCCTTGATGAATACGTCGTGCGCAGCGCGCGCGTGAGGGTAACACGTCCATCGCGGAACAAACAAGGCCTGGAGCAGTCGCCGGGACAGGCCGAAAGCGATTGCCGTGAACAGGGGGCGGCTGAAGCGAAAATATGACGGGCGTCGTGTTAAACGCGAAAACGGAAAATTGAATAATTCATACTAAGGAGAAAATATCATGAGTAAGATTATCGGAATTGACCTGGGTACCACGAATTCATGTGTGGCTGTCATGATGGGCGGGGAACCGGTGGTCATACAGAATTCGGAAGGCCAGCGTACCACGCCCTCCATAGTCGCGTTCACCGATAAAGGGGAGCGGCTGGTAGGACAGGTTGCGAAAAACCAGATCATAACGAATCCCGAAAATACGATTCGTTCGATAAAGCGGTTCATGGGCAGGAGCTATTCGGAGATTCCCCAGGAAATAAAGATGGTCTCCTACAACGTGATGGATGACGGAAAAGCCGGTGTTAAAGTGAAGACCGTGGGCGGCGAGTTCACGCCCCAGGAGATCTCGGCGCGGGTGCTTCAGAAGATGAAGCAGACCGCGGAGGATTTCCTTGGCGAACCGGTCACGAGGGCGGTGATCACCGTTCCCGCATATTTCAACGACGCCCAGCGCCAGGCGACCAAGGACGCGGGTAAGATCGCCGGTCTGCACGTGGAACGCATCATCAACGAGCCTACCGCCGCGTCGCTCGCCTACGGGCTCGACAAGAAGAACAAGAATGAGAAGATCGCGGTCTACGATCTTGGCGGGGGGACGTTTGACGTATCCATCCTTGAGCTCGGCGACGGCGTTTTCGAGGTCAAGGCGACGAACGGGAATACGCATCTTGGCGGCGACGACTTCGACCAGCGCATCATGCTCTGGCTGATCGCGGAGTTCAAGAAGCAGACGGGGATCGACGTAGCCAGCGACAAGATGGCGCTTCAGCGCCTCAAGGAAGGGGCCGAAAAGGCGAAGATCGAGCTTTCGAATAAAATGCAGGCGGAGATCAACATACCCTTCCTTACCGCGGACCAGAGCGGACCCAAGCACCTGATAATGACGCTTACGCGGGCGAAGCTCGAGCAGCTGGTCGAGGACCTCATTGCGAGCACCAATGATCCGTGCTTGAGGGCGATCGAGGATTCGGGGTTTTCGGCGGGCGATATCGACGAGGTAATACTTGTCGGCGGATCCACGAGGATACCCGCGGTCCAGGAACTGGTAAAACGCATCTTCGGGAAGGAACCCCACAAGGGAGTGAACCCCGACGAGGTGGTCGCGATCGGTGCGGCGATTCAGGGCGGCGTGCTTGCGGGCGACGTCCATGACGTGCTTCTCCTTGATGTGACGCCTCTGTCACTAGGCATCGAGACGCTGGGCGGCGTGATGACCAAGCTCATCGAGAGGAACACGACCATTCCCACGCGAAAGAGCCAGATATTCTCGACCGCCGCGGACAGCCAGCCGGCGGTTTCCATCCACGTGCTCCAGGGCGAGCGGGAGCTTGCGGCCCAGAACAGGACCCTTGGACGCTTCGACCTGGTGGGAATACCCCCCGCGCCGCGCGGCATTCCCCAGATCGAGGTTACGTTCGATATCGACGCGAACGGGATCGTGCACGTTTCGGCGAAGGACCTGGGCACGGGCAAGGAGCAAAAGATCAGGATAGAGTCCTCCAGCGGCTTGAACGATGAAGAGATCAAGAAGATGGTCAAGGAGGCCGAATCGCACGCGGACGAAGACAAGAAAATCCGCGCCAAGATCGAGCTCCGGAACGAGGCCGATTCCATGATCTACTCGGTCGAAAAGCTCATTAAGGACAACGAGGGCAAGATTGACGCCTCGGAGCGCCAGCAGATCGAGTCGGAGATAGCAAACCTCAGGAAGGCGATGGAATCGGACGACGAAAACGCGATCCGTGCGGGGAAGACCACGCTCGAGCAGGCGACCCACAAGTTCGCCGAGCGGATCTACCGCGAAGGCGCGGCGCAGCACCAGCAGGAGCAGTCCGCCGATAAAGGAGGGGAGCAAAAGAATTCGGAGTCCACGGGCACCCAGGGCCCGAAGGACGAAAAGGTCGTAGACGCCGATTTCGAGGTTGTGGACGACGACAAGAAGTAAGACGACAGCGGGCAGGGCGGGCATAGAAGCCCGCCTTGCCTATTAATTATTTCACGTGGAAAACGCCGGGGGATAACGTGGCGAATAAAAGGGATTATTACGAAATACTTGGCGTTTCGAAGAGCGCACAGGACGACGAGATCAAACAGGCTTACAGGAAGGCGGCGCTTAAGTTCCATCCCGACCGCAACAAGGGAAACGTGGAATCCGAGGAGAAGTTCAAGGAAGCGACCGAGGCGTATGAAATTTTACGAGATCCCAAAAAGCGCGCGCAGTACGATAAATACGGCCACGAGGGCGTCGCGGGATTCGAGGGTTTCGGCCGCGGGGCGTACACCGATTTTTCGGATATTTTCGGGGACTTCGACCTGAGCGATATTTTCGAGGGATTTTTCGGTGCGGGTTTCAGCGGGCGGCAGCGCACGAAGAAACCGCGCAGGGGGTCGGATATTCAGTACGACCTCACCATCGATCTCGAGCATGCCGCGACCGGGAAAGAGGCGCAGATAGAGATCCCCCGCAGCGAGGCATGCGGATCGTGCAACGGGTCCGGATCCGCCGCGGGCTCGAAGCCCATCGTCTGCCCGGTATGCAACGGTACGGGACAGATACGGCAAACCCAGGGATTCTTCTCGATAACACAGGCCTGCTACAAATGCCGCGGGGAAGGGAAGATAATCAGCTCGCCCTGCAAAACCTGCGGCGGCAACGGGCTGGTGATGAAGAAACGCAAGATCACGGTCAAGATTCCCGCCGGTGTGGAATCGGGCTCCCGGCTGAAAATCGCGGGAGAGGGAGAGCAAGGCCCGGGAAGCGGCCCGCGCGGCGACCTGTACGTGGTGATACACATCCTCAAGCATGCGACGTTCGAACGGCACGGGAATGACATCCTGAGCATAGTGGACATTTCGTATCCCATGGTCTGCCTCGGGGGAGAGATCGAGGTCGATACCATCATGGGAAACAAGGTCAAAATGAAGATTCCCGCGGGAGCTGAAAACGGACAGATTTTCAGGCTCAAGGGGAACGGCATCCCCTACCTTGGTTCTTACGGCAGGGGAGACCAGCTCGTGAAGATCAACGTGAGGGTGCCCAAAAAGCTTACCCCCCGCCAGAAGGAACTGCTACAGGAGCTCGCGCGCCTGGAAGGCGAAGAGCCCGGCTCGACCATGCGGCAGTTTTACTGATCGAGCAGCCCCATCTTTTCCTGGACCTCGAGCAGGGTCACGACGTGCCTTCGTTCCTCGCCGATGAGCCTGCCCAGGATGATATGGGTATCCGATCCCGGCTCGTACATAATCTCCACTTCGCTGTACCAGAGTATGGAGTCTTTTTCCGCGGTGAGCGCCACTTTAAAAACGTCTTTCGGCGTGCGCAGATTTTTTACGATCGTGTCCACATCGTTGTTGTTCTTGAATACTTTTGATTCCGAAATGGCCCTGAGGTTATAGTGGAATTCATCCGTGGAAGCGGCCTTTGAGGAATATTCCTGAGGGTGCAGCTTCTCGAATATTTCCCGGTGCCGCAGTTCCTCCTGGGCGAGGAATCCGAACAATTCCCTGAACGTCCTGTCCTCGAATTTGTTCCTGCACTGCGTGTAGAAATAATAACCCGTATCCTCGATCGCAATCGCGATATCTATTACTTCCTTCGTGGAATAGTTCATCCGTCATTCTCCCCGAACGCGGTGTGGATACCGCGGCGTCAGTCCCGGTAGTTCCGGATGGCCTCGATGAGCAGCCGTACGCCGTAGCCGGTCGCGTGCTTGGGCCGGTATCCCCTGGCTTTTGAATACCAGGAGGTACCCGCGATATCGATGTGCGCCCACGGCGTATTCT
The DNA here is from genome assembly GCA_004297825.1 of Spirochaetota bacterium. Classification (NCBI taxonomy): domain Bacteria; kingdom Pseudomonadati; phylum Spirochaetota; species Spirochaetota bacterium. The sequence continues at coordinate 148,928 of SCSX01000015.1, read as the reverse complement.
TCACGAAATTTTTGATGAACGTACCGCCGATAATGGTCCCGGCGTTCCTGCCGGAGGAAACGTTGGACAAATCCGCGATATCGGACTTGATGTCTTCATTGTATTCCTTGTACAGGGGCATTCTCCAGAGGCGATCGCCCGTCTCCTCTCCCGCCGCGAAGATCAGATTTGCCAATTCATCCTCCGGCGTGAGGAGTCCCGCAATGATTTCGCCGAAACACACGAGGCACGCGCCCGTGAGCGTGGCGATATCGATGATGCAGGAAGGCTTGAGCCGGTCTTCGGCAAACGCGACCGCATCGGCGAGGACGAGCCTTCCCTCGGCGTCGGTGTTCCCTATTTCGACGCTTTTTCCGTTGTACCCGATGTAGACGTCGCCGGGCCGATAGCTTTTGCCGCTCAGCATGTTTTCGCAGAGCGGTATCACCGCGTAGATGTTTTTTTTCAGGCGAAGCTCGGCGGCCGATTTTATGGTGTAGATGCACACCGCCGCGCCGGACATGTCGCTGCGCATGTCCTCGATATGTCCGGTCGGTTTCAGGTTGAGGCCGCCCGAATCGAAGGTGATGCCCTTGCCCACGATGGCGACGGATTTCTTGCTCCGGGGATTGCCGGTGTATTTCAGCACGACGAGCTGAGGGGGATAATCGCTCCCGCGGCTCACCGCGGAGAGGAGGCCCATTTTCATTTTCTCGATATCACCGCGGCCGTACACGGTGCAGCGGACGCCTTTGAGCCTGGAGAGCTTTTTCGCCTCCTGGGCGATTGCGACCGGGTTGCTCTTGTCGCTGGTTTCATTAACGAGGTCGCGGCAGAGCAGGGTATTCCCGCACGTGATTTCGATTTCCCGGAACGTGCCGGCGACGCGGTCATGCGAGGAGGTGAGCACTACGGCCTCCTCGATCAGTCGGTTGTTTTCCCCGTTGCGCGCCTTGTACCTCGCGAAGCTGTAATTGGCCAGGCACAGCCCCTCGCCGATCGAAACAGCGGTCTCGGAGGGCGACAGCTTCTCGATTTCGGGGGCGATAACGTGGACCGCCTTAACCTTTTTCTTCCTGCACGTCTCCGCCACCGCGGCGGACGTGTTCCTGACGGATTCCCGGGTAAGATCGGCCTTCTTTCCCAGTCCCGACAGTATGACCGTGGGGGAACCCGCCAGGGGGATGAACAGCATTTCTCCCTGCTTCCCGCGGAAATGGTCCAGGTTGGTTTTCTCCCTGACGAACAGCAGATCGGTGGGGACCTGCTTGGCCAGTTCCTTCCGGTATTCCTCGGTGAGAAGGAGCGCGATAGTGTCCCTGGAACTGAACGAAAAAATACGGTCTCTGGCAGTAAGTTTCATGGTGCTCCGTGTACGATTTGTCCGGTATGGGTTCAGTTACGGCACCGCGTACGTAATTTCAACAATAATTTTGGGTATTACACGAGCTCGAAGTCGATGCGCATCGTCTCCATCTCGACGCTGACCAGCCTGACCCTCACCTTGTCCCCGAGACGGAACCGCTTGCCGAGCCGCTTTCCGATCACGGTATGCTCGTCTTCCTGCACCAGGTAGAAATCATCGGTGAGGAAACGAAGGGGTACGAGGCCCTCGATGGGACGCTCGAGTATCGTGACGAAAAAACCGAATCGCGCAACGCTGCTGATCACGGAATCGAATTCGTCGCCGATTCGATCGAGCATGAGACGGCAGCATTTCAGCTTGAACAGGTCCCTCTCGGCGTTCACGGCGACGCGCTCCATGGTCGAGCTGGTCTCACCTATGGGGATGAGTTCCTCAAGCGTGTAGGGCCGCGGCGAACCGGCTATGAGGCTCTTGAGGCACCGATGCACGATAAGGTCGGGGTAGCGCCGGATGGGTGATGTAAAATGGGTATAATCGGCGAAGCCCAGGCCGAAGTGCCCCAGGGGCTCCACACCGTAAAACGCCTGCATCATGGATTTAAGTATTATGAAGTTGATGACCTCTTCGTATTCCCGGCCGCGGACCTGATCGATCACCGATTGCAGCGCGCTTCCTATGGATACCTTCAAGTTCATCTGTACGCCCAGGGTGCGCAGGAATTTGACCAGCGCCGACAGCTTTTCCTGCGAGACGGATTCGTGAACGCGGAAGAGGGCGGGAATCGCGTTTTCCCGGAGCGCGCGCGAGACGGCCTCGTTCGCGCTCAGCATGAATTCCTCGACGATGACGTGGCTCACGAGGCGCTGGACCGAGATGATGTCGATGAGATAATTGCCCTCGTACACGACCTCGGAATCGGTGAGGTTCAGGTCGACGCGCCCGTGGTCGATGCGCCTTTTTTTTAGAATTGCGGCGAGCTCCTGCATATCGAGAAGAAGTTTGGACAGCTTGTCGCGCCCTTTCTTCATGACCATGTCATGCGCCTGCTCGTAGGTCAGCCGCTTGTCGGACTTGATTATGCCGCGGTGAAAGCTCGAGGAAACGAACGCCCCCGAACGGTCGAACGACATTTCCGCCGACAGCACAAGCCGCTCGACGCCCTCCCTGAGGGAGCAGAGGTCGTTCGAAAGCGCTTCCGGAAGCATGGGAACCACGTGGTTTCCCAGGTAGAAACTCGTTCCCCGCGCACGCGCTTCCTTGTCAAGTGGAGAGCCCTTGGCGACGAACGCGGAAACGTCGGCGATATGCACGTAGAGGGTGTAGCCCTTACGGGTTTTTTCCAGGGAGATGGCGTCGTCGAAATCCTTCGCGTTTTTCCCGTCAATGGTGATGGTGCGAAGCTTCCGGAAGTCCTTGCGTCCCTTTCGTTCGCGGGTGATGAAACCCTGGTCGATCGCTCCGAGTTCCTCGTATTCTCCGTGGGGTTCGGGGATGGAGTGTTTGATCATGACGCGCCGCAGATCGAGGCTTTCGTCGTCCGGGGCGTACGACTCGTCCACTTCGCACTCCTGCAGGCCGCCCGAGGTCCTGCCGGTGAGCTTTACGATGGACAGGTCTCCCTTATTGGGCTCCACGGGTGAACGGGGTGCGAAGACCTCGATATTCCCGGGCTGGTCGATGAGGACGAAGTGGATCTGGCTTTTCGATTTCCCGCGAACCTGGGCGAGGTAGCGCTCCTTTTTTCGCTTTGCGACACCGGTTACCGCCGCGCAGAGCCGATCCTCGCGGATATCGGTGAGCTCCGCGATCACCTCGTCATTGAAGTGCGCGCCGCCCGTGTCCTCGCGGCGGACCAGGAATTCGGTTCCGTCGGGCGTACGCAGGACTCCGCCGCCGCGTGCGTCGGTGCGCAGGGTTCCCTGAATCCGGAAGTCCCGTGTGCGCGTGTACTTCCCCCTGTTAAATTCGAGGAAACCGATGTTGGAAAGCAGCGCGAGCAATTCCGACAGGCGGCTTTCCCCCTTGCGGGAGGCGCGCGACCTGCCCTTGGTCGATTTCTTTTTTTGGCCGGATTCCGTTGAGATTTTCGCCGATAGGCTTTGTTCTGTGAAGGGACCGTTCAGTTGTTTGATGTGCGCTAAGATATGCCTGGATGAATCTTGAGGCCCGCCTGTGCGCGGCCTCGGTGAGTCAGATCTCGTCATTATAATTTCCCCGATGGGCAAACCTGAGGGATTCAATTTCCTCCCTCCTGCGTGCAATCCTCGTTTTAATATCCGCGATGCGGCCGGCAAGCGCCGTGATGCCGTCGTCGGTAAGGTCCATGGAGGAGGCGCCCGATTCCCTGCGCGAAAGGACCATCTGCCCGATCTCGCGTTCGATTCCCGCCGCGTCGTCCTCCAGCCTGCGGATCTCAAGATGAAGCCGCGCGATTCTGGTGAATTCCTCGGTTTTCTCGACGACCCTTTCGCTGAATTTCAGGAACGCGCTGCCCGCTTCGTTCAGGAGACCCATGTGCAACCTCCATGTTTCGTGATCAGAGTACCAATCGCATACTTCTTTGTCAACAGTACGCCAAAAAAATATTAGCCGGCTGGCGACCGCCTTGACCAGCGCGGCGTATCACGCGGGGGTGCGGGTGACTTCCTGGATAAGGCGCGCGATATTTCCGGAAACTATATCGTCTAACGGGAAGAATGCGCGGAATCGCGCGGGAAGAGGGGCGGTTACCACCGTCCAGGCGCGCGTTGTCGGGTGTGCGAAGGCGAGCGCGTACGCATGAAGGAGCAGGCTGTCGTCTCCCGTGCGCTCAGGTGATCCATAGAGACCATCCCCGACGATGGGCATGCCGAGATCGGAAAGCTGGATGCGGATCTGGTGCTTCCGGCCCGTATGCAGCAGTACCATGAGAAGACTGCGGCCCCCGGCATGGGCGATGCGGGCATATTCGAGTATAGCCTCCCTAGTGCCGGCCGTCGTTCCCCCTGCGAGACGGGGATGTCCGTCATCGAAGGTAAAATGGCCGGCCGCCGATTCGAACACCGGCGAATCGGCCGGCAGGTTTTCCGAGGTTCCCCCGCCGACCACGGCAAGGTATACCTTGCGTACCGTCCTTTCCCGGAACTGGGCGGACAGGCGGGAGGCAGATTTCGAGTTTTTCGCGAAGAGGACCACGCCGGATACCTGCCGATCGAGGCGATGGACAAGCCCAAGGAACACGTTCCCCGGCTTATTATATTTTTCCTTCAGGTAGGATTTCACCATGTCCATGAGATGGGCCCTCCCGCTCGAGTCGCCCTGTACGAGCGTGCCCGCGGGCTTGAGCACCGCTATCAGGTGATTGTCTTCGAATAGTACTTCTGGCGTGCCGGGTTCCATCACATACCTGTCAAGGATACAGGTTTGGCGCCGCGGAAGGGAACGCAAGCCCCATTTAGGGAAGGGATAAAAATTCCTGCATATATGCATCCCGCGGCTTTTGCGGGTATTTTCCGGCAAGGGGGCTGGATAGGTAAAATATTTTGATACCAACCCGAGGTTAAACTATATTAACTATGGAGTAAAAGAACAGGGTGAAAGGAGCGTTAAACAGGTACACGCTGGGTTGCAGGGGGCGGCTGCCGGGGAACGGACTGAAGATATCTGCAGAGAGGGGTTCATCATGGCACAGGAGACGCCAGCGCGGATTCTTACGATAGAGGATGAGGACATAGTTCGGATAAATATTGCGGCATACCTGGAGGATCATGGATTCTCCGTGCTGCAGGCGGCGAACGGGCGTGAGGGTCTGGACATGTTTCGGGCCGAAAAACCGGACCTCGTGCTGGTGGACTTGAGGATGCCGGAGATCAACGGGCTGCAGGTGCTGGGCCACGTCGCGGTGGAGGCGCCGGAAATACCCGTGATAATCGTATCGGGTACCGGCATCATGCGGGACGCGATCGAGGCGCTCAGGCTGGGCGCGTGGGATTTCGTCACCAAGCCGATACAGGACATGGAGGTTCTTAAATACTCCATAATGAAGAGCCTTGAGCGCGCCTCCCTTCTCCGGGAAAACCGTATTTATAAAGAGCACCTCGAGGACGAGATAAAGAAGCGCACCGCGGAGCTGCGGGAAACAAACTACATGCTCAAGGAGGAAATCCTCGAACGTTGGAAGGTCGAGGAGGAACTCCGCAAATCAATCACCACACTTCAAAAAACCATCACCGGCATCGTACATACGATCTCGCTTATCGGTGAGATTCGGGATCCGTACACGGGCGGACACCAGCGGCGCGTGGCGGAGCTCGCGCGGGCGATAGGCGAGGAGCTTGGCCTGGACGAGGATCGCCTGCAAGGGGTATTCGTCGCCGGCATGCTGCATGATATCGGAAAAATATCGGTGCCCATCGAGATACTGTGCAAGCCCTCCGGGATCACCGAGATAGAATCGATGATGCTGAAAACCCATCCCGAGGTGAGCTGGGAGATCCTTCGCGAGATCGAGTTCCCCTGGCCCGTGGCCCGCATTGTTTTACAACACCACGAACGCATGGACGGGTCCGGGTTCCCGGGCGGCCTGAAGGGGGAAGATATCCTGCTCGAAGCGAGAATCATCGGGGTCGCGGACGTCGTCGAGGCGATGGCTTCGCATCGGCCCTACCGCCCCGCGCTCGGTATCGATAAAGCCATTGAGGAGATCATAGCGAAAAAAAATTCGTATTACGATCCGGCCGCGGTGGACGCCTGCGTGCGGCTGTTCCGCGAAAAGGGTTATACCCTGGACTCGCATAAAACGGGGTTCGAGGGAAGGATACCCCTTGGGGCCTGAAAGGGGCCAGGGAGCGGAAGGCGGCGAATAAATGGAAACACAGGAGTTCCTGTATCTCAATTATTTCTCGATTGGCGCCTTCATCGCCACCGCCTTCAACATCGCCGGTGTCGTCTTCCTTGTCCTCATTCCCAGAAAGTCCAGGCCGACCATCCACCTTCTTCTCGTCTACCTGTTCATCATGCTTCAGAACATGGGCTATCTCTTCGCCTCCTCGGTCTATCATCCCGCTGCCGCGTATCACCGCTGGATCACCGTGTTTGCCGTTATCCCGGGAATCATTTACATGACCAGGTTCTTTTTCTATTTTCCGCATCCGGAACGGACCAGGCTGGCCGGAATCGCGTGTGCCGCGCAATGGACTATCTCGATCGCGGTGGATGCGGTATTTTTCTGGAAAACGACAGACCTGCCGAGGATATATCATTTCGACGGTCAATATTGGGATTTCGACGCGGACAGGCTCAGCTACCTGATCGGGATTGTGATCATGGCGAATATCGCGATGGTCCTGGCCGCGGGGATCTGGCGCATCATGACCTCGACGGGGAAAAACAGGCTGTATGTCGTGCTCATCCTGGCGAGCATGATGGTCATACTCGTGGCCCCCGCGATCGCGAACGTTCTGAGCCGCGAGGGAACGATCGACCGAGAATATTTCCAGGTGACCTGGAACCTGGTGACCGTACTGGGTTTTTTCCTGATGCTCACGGTATATGTAAACGTGACGCCGGACCGGAGCTCCATCATGGCCAAGATAGCGGGTATCAGCATGGTTACCTTCCTGCTGTTCTTTCAGGGCTTCGTCTATATAGTCTGGCGGTACGGGGAACAGCTCATCGACGGCGTGAAGATGGAACAGCTGAGACGGGCAGTGGGCGAACGCGGGTACTTCCCCGCCGAAATGCGCTACCTCTACCGCTACGACCCGGGCACCGGAGAAGGTACGGTATTGAAATCGGGAGCACCGCATCCCTGGGACCCCGCGCGCATTCAGTCGCACCTTGTCCTGGCGGATTTACACGATCGCCTGGGCAGGCTGGACGGGGAGGGCGCGCGCGCCGCTTTGCATTCTTTCGCGAAAATTGCGCCCCCGTACCTCCAGGCGTATGCCGCGCTGTTGAGCGCGCATGCCGGAACCATTGAGACGACCACGCCCGCCCGCCACCTGGAAAAGCTGTGCGCCCGCATCGCCTATCACGGCAAAAAGCTCGCGATGATTCCTGAAGCAGGTTTCAGGGAGCGCGCGGATGCGTACCTGGAAACCATGCAGGGCCCGGAAAAAATATTCGCCAACGTGGTCCGGCGCCGATTACACTCCCTGCCGCAGGATGCCGGTTCGCTTCGCGCGGAGGCCATTGCGTATTTCGTGCCGCTCCCGGATGTGCATACGCGCATGTACCGGAGTGGTCCGGACGATAATCACTACCTGAGCTATGTGTACATAGACCGATTCGCGGGCATGGTGTATGAGGGAGGATTTTCCTATGCGGAATACCGGGCGCAGATTCACGTTCCGGCAGTGAGGCTCATCGCGCTCCTGGGCGGAATTATCCTGCTCATGGTTACGGTGTTTCCCTTCTTCTTTCTTCGGGCGATCGTGAGGCCGCTGCGCTTGCTCCTTGACGGTGTGAAAAAGGTGAACGAGGGACGCCTGGAGGCCCAGGTCCCCGTCCTGGTAGAGGACGAGATCGGCTATCTTTCGCGCTCCTTCAATAACATGGTCGCATCCGTAAGCGAGGCGCAGAGGGACGCGATGAGGATGCGCTATTATTTCCAGAATGTGATCGATTCGATGCCCTCTATTCTGTTGAGCGTCGATACCGACGGCAGGATCACGCGGTGGAACCGCGAGGCGGAAAGGTTTTCTGGATTCGCCGGGGCGCTCTCCGCGGGCCGCATGTTCGGGGAGGCATTTCCCTTCCTCGAGGCCCAGGCGGCAAGGGTCAGGAACGCGATCTGGCTGAAAACGGCCCAGTCCCCGGAACGAATTCGAACGGAAGAAGAGGGAACCCCGCGCTACTTCGACGTCATGATTTTCCCCCTCATGGCCGACGACATCGAAGGCGCGGTAATCAGGCTCGATGATATCACGGCCAGGGTCAAACTCGAGGAAATGATCGTACAGTCGGAGAAAATGCTCTCGCTTGGGGGACTCGCCGCGGGGATGGCGCATGAGATCAACAATCCCCTGGGCGGCATTCTCATGGGGGCGGAAAACGTCATCAGGCGCTTTTCCCCGGCCCTCCCGGCAAATACGGACGCGGCGGCGGGATTGGGACTCGACCTGGGGCTTGTTAACGCCTACCTTGAAAAACGCGACATACTGACGCTGCTCGCGGGAATACGCGAGATGGGGGCAAGGGCCTCCCGGATAGTCGCGAACATGCTCGCGTTTTCAAGAGAAGGGGAACCGGTCATGACGTCCGTCGGTGTCGAGCAGCTGGCCCGCAAGGCGATCGAAATCGCGGCCCATGACTTCGACATAAACAGGAAATACGATTTCAAGCATATCGGGATAATATGGGAAGTGGAGCCGGCCCTCCCGCCGCTTCAATGCGTGGCCACGGAGATCGAACAGGTTCTGCTTAATCTCTTAAAGAACGCCGCGCACGCAATGGGTGAAAAAGCATACGGGGAGGACGCGCCCCAGATAAAAATAAGGCTCGGGCGCGAGGGCGGCTTCCACCGGATCGAGATCGAGGACAACGGTCCCGGCATGACCGAGAACGTGCGGAAACGCATTTTCGAGCCGTTCTATACCACCAAAAAGACCGGGCACGGCACGGGGCTGGGGCTCAGCGTCTCGTATTTCATCATAACGAACAACCACAAGGGGATCATGACCGTCGAGTCATTGCCGGGAAGGGGGGCCAAGTTCGTGATCGTGCTTCCCTCGGGCGTAGGCGGGCCCGGGGGGTCCTGAGCCTCGTGGGAAACGGGACGTATCGGCGCCAAATTTTGGTTTGACGAAAAACGCGCCGCGGCGCACAAGGACGAATACAGGAAGCCGGTGATTTCGGGATGACGCGGGGAGGACCTGGACCAGGCACCATGAAGAGAACGGGCGCAAAACTGCTGATCGTCGATGACGAGGAAATCGTCCGGCTCAATCTCAGGGCTTATCTCGAGGACCAGGGATATGCGGCGGCCGTATGCGCGAGCGGCGAGGAGGCCCTCATCCGCATGAAGGATGAGCGGTTCGCACTGTGCATCGTCGACATGAGGCTTCCGGGAATGGACGGAAACGCATTCATCGCGAAGGCCCACGTCCTTGATCCCTCCATGCGGTACGTTATTCACACGGGCTCCGCGACATATGTGCTTCCTGAGACCCTGGCCGCGATGGGAATAGGCGCCGGCGATATCCTGAAAAAACCGCTGGTCGATCTTGGCATCGTCGCAAAAACCGTCGAACGCCTTCTCTCGACTCCCTGAAAGAAACGATAATTTCCGGAAACGCGCTACCGGGTACGCTCGTCCCCGCGCACGAAAAGGCTGATGGATTCGATATGATACGTGCCGGGAAACATGTCGATAAGCGTGAGCGCCCTGAGCGCGTAACCCGCGGATACGAAATCGGCGCAATCGCGCGCGAACGCAGCCGGGTTGCACGAGACGTAGACGATCCCCGCGGGGAGCAGCGCGCGCACGATACCCCGCGCCTTCGCGTCCAGTCCCGCGCGCGGCGGATCGCACACGAGCACCTTCCTCCCGCGGAGCGAACCGGTCATGGACGAAAACCCGTGGGCGTCAAACGTGACGTTCCGTATGGCGTTCAGCGCGGCGTTGCGTCTCGCCAGCCGCACGAGCCGGGTCGAGGAATCGAAGCCGGTCCCGGAAAATCCGGCGCGCGCGAGGTGGAGGGCGAAAAATCCCACGCCGCATCCCGCGTCGCAGAATCCGCCCGGGTCTCCCGGTACCGCCGTGGCGTAATTCCCTACGATCCCGAGCATCTTTTCGCGTAAATAGCGGTTGGCCTGGAAGAAATCCCGATGCCCGCGCTCGTACACGATCCCGCACGCGTGTTCCCGCAGAACCGCTCCCTCCCGTTCGGGAATGATCGAGCCGTTGTCACCGAAAGCGACGCACATCTCCCCGGCGTGTCCGGCAGCGGCGAAGGGCGGGCGGGGGCCGATACTGCCGGCCAGCAGGAGGCACCCTCCCTCCGGAAAAGGAACGATATCATGAGAGTGCCGTGCAAAGAAACCGGCCTGTCCCCGGAGATCGGTCTTGATAACGGCATGGCTGCGGTAACGAAAGCGCTCCCCGGAGACCGATTCGATCTCGGGGATACTCTGAAGCTGTATTTTGCCGATTCGGGCCAGGGATTCTGTCAGGATGGCTTGTTTGGCGGCACGCTCCGCGTCATAGTCGAGGTGCAGGTACTCGCACCCCCCGCATCGCCCGAAATTCGGGCATTCGGGCGCAATCCTCGAGGGCGAGGCTTCAAGCAGCTCCACGACCTCGCCGAACGCATACCCCTTTTTCTCCGCGACGATGCGAATCCTGGCGAGGTCGCCGGGGGCCGTTCCCGGTACGAACACGGCCCTGCCGTCCGGGAAACCCAGGCCGTGTCCGCCGTAGACCAGGCTCGCGATCCGAATGTCCAGAAAATTATTCATCCATACCCGTAAGCCGACAACTATCTTTATGCGCGTTGTGAAGGCAAGATTTATTTAATGGCCGGAATCCCGGCAGGCGCAGGCACGCCCATTGGCCCATTTTAGGGGCTGCGCGTGAATTCAGGGAGACGGCACGACGTCAGGATCGATCCGGACAGGTGTATACGCGCAAAGATACTTGACAGGTACAGCCCGCATCTTAGAGTAGTGCGACGTCCGCCACGGGTCGCCCGAACCAGGAACAGGGGGTGCTGCCCGGCGAAACGGCGCTGAAAGGGCTTTTCGCTCCAGACATATAGAATGCGGGCGGAACCGGCGGAAAGGTGCGGGCCGGGAAAAACCTATTAATACTCAGGAAGTTGAACGGACATGAAACTTTCGGAAATCAGGACATTGCTGAACGCAGATATAATTTTCGGGGAAGAGCTTCTCGAAACCACCGAGGTCGAAACCGCCTTCGCCTCGGACCTGCTGAGCGATGTGCTCGCGTATTCCAAGCCAAACGCGCTTTTTATAACGGGCCTCACGAACCCGCAGGTTATCCGCACGGTAGAGGTACTGGACCTCGTCGGCGTGGTGTTCGTCAGGGGCAAGGTTCCCCAGCTTGAAACCGTCGAACTGGCGAAGCGCAGGAACATTCCCCTGCTCAGGACCAAGTGCATAATGTTCGAGGCATGCGGCAGGATGTATACCGCGGGTGTGGGCGCCTCGCGCCAGACGGTGGACTGAGGGGCATGATTCCCTTCCAGGTGTACATGCTCCGCGGGCGCGATTTCTCCAACGCGGGCAGGATCTCGAGTTCCATAAAGCGGGTGCTCAAGGAAAATAAATTCGATCCGGGTGTCATCCAGCGCATCGCGATCATCACCTACGAAGCGGAGATCAACCTCGCATGTTACACCTATTACGGATATTTATGGATTTACTTTCTTAACGACAGGATTAAAATCGTCGTCAAGGACTCGGGCCAGGGGATCACCGATATCGCGCTCGCCATGAAAGAAGGATACTCGACCGCATCCGAGGAGATCAAGCGGCTCGGTTTCGGCGCGGGGATGGGGCTCGCGAACATCAAGAAAAACTCGGACCTGATGTTCCTGCATTCGCTGCCCGGAATCGGCACTACGCTGCAGATCGAAGTATTGCTCAATCCCGACCAGAAGAGGGAACCGATGAACATAACCATGGAAGAGGTCCTTACCAGGACGAATTTTACGCTCCTGACGGAAGGAATCGATCTCACGCGAAACGTGACCGGTGGATTCGCCGGCGACATGCTGAGCGACGTGAACGCCAATTCGCGCGAGGGCAATATCTGGATCACCATCCTCGCCCACCCGAACGGCATCGCGGTCGCGAGCCTGAAGGAGCATGCGGGTATCATCATCTCGGGCGGGATCAAGCCCGGGGGCGATTTTCTGGAAAGGGCGCTCCGGGAAAACATTCCCGTGCTCTTCTCCGAGTTGTCCACGTACGAGGTGGTGACCATCCTTTCCGGCCTGGGGATAACCGCGAATCATTAGGATGCAGCCGGCAGTATCGGACCCCACAATACCTTAATGGTTTTCCGGGCCTTCCCGCGCGTTCGCCACCCTGCAATTACCATACCTCAGTTCTATTAATGGGCTCCTCGTCCGATACGTCACCTGTAAAAAGCGGCATGGCCATGCTCGGGATGCGTCGCCGCGAATGCAGGTCAAGGGGTCAGAGCCCCAGGCCGAAAAGGCGGGATGCGTTCATGGTGGTCGTTTCGGCGATCTCTTCTTCGCTTTTACCCAGGATCTCCGCGGCGGCGCGCAGGTTGTACCTGATGTTCGCGGGGACATTGGGCATTTCCCGGGACTCGACGGGCGGAATGTCCGGCGCGTCGGTTTCGAGGAGCATGTGGTCGGGATAGACCCGTTTCAAAACCGCGGCCTTCTTTTTGCTGTTGCGGAAGGTGAGCGCGCCCCCGAAGGAAAACATCATGCCGTGCTTCATGAATGTCTCGGCGATCTCCACGCTCCCGGAAAAGGAATGCAGGAGGCCGCCGCGCGCGGGTGCGCCGATTTTCCGGAACGCGGCGTGCATGGCGTCGAACGCCCCGCGGCAGTGGAGCACCACCGGCAGGTCGAGGTCCCTGGCGATCGCGAGCTGGCGCTCGAAAAAAAGCCTCTGGAGCTCGAAATCAGAATTTTCGATCTTGCTATCAAGACCTATCTCTCCCAGCGCGATCGCGCCGCGGTCGCGCGCGTAGGCGAGCTCGTCGATGAAGGGTAAGTCCTCCGGCTTGCAGTACCACGGGTGTATGCCCAGGGCGAATTTCACCTCGGGGAAACGGGCGGAGATCGAGGCGGAGCGTTCCCATTCGTCAGGGCCGGTGGTGGAGGTGATGAGCCTCACGACGCCCGCCCGGGCCGCGTCGCGCAGGATTGTTTCAAGCGAGTCCCTGAAATAATCGCTCTCGAGGTGGCAATGCACGTCCACCAGGCGCATGTCATTCCCCGATTATCTTGACCATCACGCGCTTGGGCCGCCGGCCGTCGAACTCCCCGTAGAAGATTTGCTCCCACGGGCCGAAATCGAGCGCGCCCTTCGTGACCGCCACCACCACCTCGCGTCCCATGACGGTCCGCTTGATGTGGGCGTCACCGTTGTCCTCACCGGTCCGGTTGTGCCGATACGCGGAGACGGGTTCGTGGGGCGCCAGCCGCTCCAGGAAATCGTCGAAATCCCGGATAAGGCCCTCCTCGGCGTCGTTGATGAATACCGAGGCCGTTATGTGCATGGCGTTTACCAGGCACAGGCCCTCGCGGATACCGCTCTTCGCCAGGAGTTCCTGCACCTTCCCCGTGATGTTGAGGTACTCGCGTTTTTTCCCGGTGGTGAAGGTGAGGTGCTCGGTGAAAGATTTCATGGTCCCTCCCGTGCTTCTGGTAAATTATTTTTCGAACGCGCGCGCGAGAATGCTGACCGGGTGAAGCACCTTGTAGGGGGTGCTCATCTCGATCTGCCATTTGCAGGTTTCACAGTCGGTGATCACGAAATCGGGGCGCGCTTTTTCGATTCGCTTGAACAGCGCGGAGCCGACCTTCTGCGATACGTCGTAGTATTCTTTTTTAAAGCCGTAGGTCCCGGCGATCCCGCAGCATTCGGAATGCAGTATCTGGAGATCCAGTCCCGGAACTCGCCGCAGCACGTCTATCGTGTAGATGACGCCGCCCATGCGCTCCAGGTGGCAGGGGGAATGGTACGCGGCGCGAATCGTCACGGGTTTCATGGGAGGCACGTTGCCCGCCTGGAACTGGTCGTAGATATAGCGCGTGATATAGTTCAGGTTGTTGAATATTGAGGAATTGTCCATTTCAAGCAGGTTCGCGTATTCGTACTTGAGCGCGAACGCGCAGCTCGACGAGGTGGTGACGATGCGCGTTCCCGGGTCTTCAATTGTCTTTCGAAGGGCGTTGATATTGAACCGCGCGTTCTTGCGCGCCTTTTCGATATATCCGTTCGCTATCAACGGCACCCCGCAGCAGCGCTCCCTGGGTATCGTGACGCCGATATTCATGGCGTTCATGACGCTCACGAGGTCCTTGCCCAGGCCGTGCTCGTTGTAGTTGACGAAGCAGCCGTGAAAATACACGACGTGCGTCCCGAAAGCGGACTGTTTCTTCCGGGCGAATTTCTTAAACCATTTCCGGAATGTGCCCCGGGCGTATTTCGGGAAGATGCGCTTTGAGGGGATGAGCAGCACCTGGTCCAGGAAGAACTTGACCGGCGACAGTGCCGTGAAGAAATTCATGATTCCGCTGTACTTTACCGCGGTGTTTCCAATCAGGTCCGTATGGGAGAGGAAATAGTCCCTGATGCGGAATTTCTTCTTAAAGTATTTCCACTTGCTGCTCTGGATAATATCCGCGATCTTGACGTTCGACGGGCATGCGATCTCGCAGCGCTTGCAGTTCGTGCAGTAGCGCAGGGAATCGTCCAGGAGCTCCGGGTTCTTGATGCGCAGGCGTTCCGTATCGGGACCGCACTGCTTGGGCCCGGGGAAATGATGCGTGACCCTGGCCACGGGGCAATAGATGGTGCACACCGTGCACTTGATGCAGTGGTCGAAGCTGATATTTTCGAGATCTATCATGAGCCCTTACTTACCGCACGCCTTGATTATCTGGTTCGCCGCGTAATAGCCGGTTGAAACGGCGACACCCCCACCGGAGCCTTCCCCTATGGGATTGTAGTGCGCGAGGATGGCCCCCGTGCAGAACATGTTTTCGATCACCTTCCCCTCCGCGTCGAACGGATTAAGCTTCCCGGTAGTCTCCACGCCGAATTCGAAGAACGGGTGGCCTTTGCGATCGAGAAACTGGGGGGAATACCATGTATTGCGCGGTGAGGTCGCGCTCATGCGAAGATTGAGCACGGGTTCCCGCATCCCGCCGGAATCGCTCACCAGTCCGCCGCTGAAAAAGCTTCCCGTCGAGAGCACGAACGCCCGGGCCCGCAGGCGGGTCGTGCCGTAATTCTGGGTGTGGACGTGATCCAGCACCCCGTCGAGGAAGTCGCCCCCCATAACCTTGTCGCCGGCGATCAACACGCCCCCCAGGTCGGCAAACCGGGACTTGAGCGCATCGTCCAGCCGCATCCCCAGGATTGAAGGGGGAAGCGTGGGAATTTCATAGATGAGCTTGCCCGTGAGCATCTGCAGAATCTGGTGGTGCTTCTTGTAATTGTTGATCCCGATGAAGGCCGGCATCGCCACGAATTCGGCGTCGCCCGCCTCCCGCTTGATCTGCTCCGCAATCTCGTCCAGGTACTGGATGGTATCGAATATGCGCGCGATGTCGATGGAACGGTATTCGAAGGGGTTCTTTTCCGGGTCCCCGTAATCCGGGAACACGAGCCTCCCGGTAACGATTTCGACGTTTTTAAAGAGCTCGTTCTTCAAGAGGTTGCTTATGGCCAGCTCTGGGTAAAAGTCGCGGTATCCCTCGAAATTGAGCACCGCGATCTTCGCCCTCCGCTCGAAGGCCTGACGTATCGAATCGTTGAAGACGCTTCTCTGCGAAAAATAGGTGGGCTTAAGGGTGCCCATGCCGGTGACGTGAAAGTGGTTGCGTTCGCCGTTGTCGTAGATTTCAAGCTCTTCCGCCTTCAACGTGTCGCGGAGAAAGACGAGCGCCTCGCGCACGGTATCGACGCCGCAGTGGGCGTACGGGTGGTCGGGCATAGCGCCCGTGAACTCCTTCAGATATTCAAAGGGCGAATGCACGATGCGGCGGGCGCGGTCGTAGCCGATAAGGTCGATCGAACCGGAGGAGAAATGAAGCGCGCTCATACCGGCCGAGAGTATCGCGGTGGACAGGCCCGCGGACTGGCACCTGATCCCGCAGGTGAGCCCCGATATGCCGCCGCCGATTATCAGGCAATCGTAATTCATTTATCGCCTTCTTCTCCGCGCATGGCGACATCGCCCAGGCCAAAGAGCCCCTGGTATATCCAGTACGTGAACTCGGCCTCGCGCAGCCCGTCCCCCCAGAGTATCGGTTTCATCCCCTTCCAGCGTTCCTCGAGAAAATCGATGAGCATCCCGTTGGACTCATCGGAGGTCGCCACCTTGAGCCGCGTAAACAGGCCCGCGGCGCGGTAGGAACACAGCTCCCCCTGGCAGGGACCCATGCCTATCCTGGTGCGCCTGCGAAGGTCCACCAGGTCCTTCACGTTAAGGTTTCGAATCGCGTACTCGACCTCCCCCTCGCACACCATTTCGCACTCGCAGATGAGCGCGTAGTTGTGCTTCGAGAGGCTCAGGATCTGCCGGACCCGCTCGCCGTGGCGGTACAGGGTGGACCCGACCACCGACTGCGGGATGCCGGTGAAGTACTTGATATGTTTCGACGGGAGCATCGTGAGCTCGGAGCCGGGGAGGGGCTCCCGGTGTGTCGAGCATTTCCGGGAAACATCGAGCTTCTTACAGGCAAGGTCGACCGCCATCTGGGCCATTAGGCGGTAGGTCATGAGCTTGCCCCCGGCGATGGTCACGAGTCCCTCCACGCCGTCGCGCGCCGCATGGTCGATGAGCACGATTCCGCGGCTGATAGTGCGCCCGTCCACGTCGCCCGATACGTCGATCAGGGGACGTACGCCGCTGTAGGCGCGCAGGACCCGGGTCCGGGAGAGGTTCGGGATGAGCTTCTCGCCGTCCGCGAGCAGCACCTCGATTTCGCCGTCGTCGACGTTGAGCTCCTCGATCTGGCTGTACTCGATCCTTTTCGAGGTCGTCCCGATCAGGGACACGGTATCGCCGGGCACGATGATGTCGCCGTCAGAGGGAATTCTGCACCGGTTGACGACTACGCTGTTGAGCCTGTAGTCGATTATGACCATGGCACCCTTGGAGGGGAACATCCTGAGCTCGATTCCCGCGAGTGCGCAGATGCGCTGACCCCATACCCCCGACGCGTTGATGATGATCCGGCCGAAAATCTCGAAATCCTCGCGCGTCCTGGTGTCGTGGCAGTGCACGCCCGTCGCGGTGCCGCCTTCCTGTATTATCGCGGTGACGAAGGTGTGGGTGTGTACCTTCGCCCCGTGCTCCTGCGCGTCCAGGATGTTCGCGGCGGCCAGGCGGAACGGATCAATGGTTCCGTCCGGGACCCTGAGGGCGGACAGAGCGTTGGGATTAAGGTTGGGTTCGATTTTAAGGGCCTTCCCGACGCTGAGCTCTTCGCAGGGAATGCCGGCGTACTTGCAATGCTCCATGAGCTTGCGATGATAGCCCGGGTCGTCGTCGGGAAGCGTCACGAAGAGACCGCCGGTGTCCTCGATGCAGTGCCGCGCGATCTTCTTGAGGATCCTGTTCTCGGCGATGCATTCCTGCGCGGACTCAAGGTCGTTCACCGCGTAGCGCGCGCCCGAGTGGAGCAGGCCGTGGTTGCGTCCCGTGGTACCCGAGGCGATATCGTTTTTCTCGATGAGCACGGCCTTGATGCCCCTGAGCGCGAGATCGCGTAGGATTCCGCAGCCGGTCGCCCCGCCCCCTATTACAATGGCTTCTGTATCGATTCGTTTCATTCAGGAAATGGTCTTGCGCAGTACATCATTTTACAGCAAGAACGGCATTCTCGCAACAATATCCGTTAAAATGCAATAATAAATTTCAGGCCGGGAGCAGGGCGAGGCCGTTTCGGTAAAAAACCCGGTCGTAAAAATCCTGGGGCAGGTTCATTGCGAGCAATGTATCGATTTCGTTTTCGCGGGGAAGGATTACGTTCGGGAAGTCCGAGCCGTAAAGGATTTTCGTCGAATGGGAGAGAAGCGAATCGGCGCCCAGGTCGAAATACCGGCCAAGGCCGGGTAAGAACGAAAACGAGGTATCCATGTATAACCCGGGGTACTTGTCCAGGAATTCCATGAACGCTGCATACTCGAGCGCCCCCATGTGGGCGACGTTTGCGGGAAGCGCGGGATAGCGCTCCATGAGCGCCCCGAAGTGCGCGGCCCCTACGAACTCGTTGCCGACGGGACCCGTCCCGGTATGGAGGAGGAGCCGCTTGCCCCGTTCCATGACCAGTTCGTACATGGGAAACAATCTCTCGTCGTGGGGATAAAACCTCTGGACCAGGAGCTGGAGCTTGAATCCCAGGACGCGCGGGTGCTGGAGCACGTCGCGCGCCATCGCAAGCGCGTCCTCGTCGTCGGGATGATACGCGGCAAAGCAGTAGAGTTCGGGAATTTCATCCAGGATTTCGAGGTTCCACCGGTTGAGCGCGCGGGCGACGCCCTTCTTGTGGGCATAATTGGAATAGACGATGTGCGACACCCCTCGTTCCTGGAGATAGGCGACACACTCGCGGTAGTACATGCGGTGCAGCACGTCCCACCCGTAGCCCTTGGAGAAATAGCTCCATATCGCGTCGAACATCCGGTCGGGGAAAAGATGCACGTGGAAATCTATGATCGATTGCGGTTGATGCGCCATTCATTATACCCGGGCCAATCTACCACGGGGCCCCGGTTTATTCAAATATTTCTTGCAATAATGCGTCGATAATAGTGAAGTCAGGATATGCAAAATCCCCCTAAGCGGAAGCCATAATGGACAAGAACAGGAAAATACTCATCTCGATACTCATGCTGCTGGTGCTCTCGTCGGTGCTCGCGATCATCGACATCAGCCTTACCATGCAGGGAACGCGGCGCGCGCTCCCCACACTCGCGACGCCCGATACGGGGCCGGGCGTGGGCGTGGTCCGCGTGTACGGGACGATATCCTCGATCGCGCGATCGGGCGGTCCCTTTGACGGGGACGCGGGAGCCGACGGCGTCATCCGCAGGCTCTCGGAACTGGAGGCGGACGGCAGGATAAAGGCCGTTGTCCTGCGTATAAACTCACCCGGAGGAACGGTGGGCGCGTCGCAGGAAATCTATGAGAAGCTCATGAAGCTCAGGAAGAAGAACGTGGTGCTCGTCGCCTCCATGGCGGAGCTCGCCGCCTCGGGTGGGTACTACATCGCGTCCGCCTGCGGACATATCTGCGCGAACCAGGGGACCATAACCGGTTCCATTGGCGTGATCGCGAGCGCCCCGAACCTCAAGGGCCTCTTCGAGCGCCTGGGCATTCACATGAACGTGATCAAGAGCGGCAAGTACAAGGACATGCTCGCCGCGCACAAGGACATGACCCCCGAGGAGCGGGACATCGTGCAGAAGCTCATCGATTCGGCCTATCACAAGTTTGTGAAGGACGTCTCGGTCGGGCGCAACCTCGCGATATCCGACATTGAGCCCTACGCGGACGGACGTGTCATGAACGGGGAGGCCGCGGTGGCCTGCAAGCTCGTCGACGAGGTGGGGACCTTCGAGGACGCGATCGCGCGCGCGAAGATCCTCGCGAAACTCCCCGAGGACGCGCCGGTGTACGAGGAATCGCACGGCCCGTTCGACCGGTTCCTGGGGATGCTCTCCGGCGTGCTGGGCCCGGAAACCCGCGTGGACCGGCTGCTCATGATGGGACCGCCCATGATAGAATACCGGTACCAGCCATGAAGGAATACATCGCGTCGCTGCGCTGGCTGGACTTTTTCTATTTCACGCTCACCGAGCCCCGCAAGCTCGCCGACCTTGTCCGCAGGGAGGGCCGCGAGGCCCTTATCCTGTGCGCGATCGGACTTGCGCTCGTTGCCATGGCTGACACGCTCTCCGCGTCCCTGCTCGCGGGGCAGTCGGCCTTCTTCTTCACCAAGATCACCTACGGGTGGATACTGGGCTACCTGCTCCTGTGCCTGGAGGCGCTCCTGCTGGGCCTGTTCATCGACGGGGCCTGCCAGTTCGCGGGACATCAAGGCTCTATCAGAACCGTGATCACGCTTGTCGGGTTCTCCCTTTTCCCGCGCACGCTGCTCCTGCCGGCCGTGTTCGTCTTCAGGGTGTTCGGCTTCGCACCGGTATTCTTTTACGGACTTTTCAGCCTGGGACTCGTGGCCTGGGCGGCCGTGATCGTGGTCCAGGGCCTTTCGGAATCGCACGAGATCACGTCCTCGCGGGCGACGTTCATCGTCGCGGCCCCTTTCGTCGCGGGCCTCGTTTTCATGGTGCTCGTATCGGTGGTTGGCGTCATGACAGTGGCGGGATATATCGCGGCGCTATAAATGAAAAACGCCCGGCGTTGACCGGGCGTCCTGTCTTTCAAAATGATTGAAAACCGCTATACTGCCTTCTGGACGAACCCGGACCGGATGCACCGGGTGCAGACATACTTTCTCGACACGCGGCCGCCCTCGAGCACACGCACGCGCTTAATGTTGGGTTTCCAGATTTTTTGCGTCTTCGTGTTCGAGTGGCTCACACTGTGGCCAAACTGAACCGATTTCCCGCATACCGAGCACTTTGCCATGTGAAACTCCGTTAAAAAAAGATAGACATACTTAGATTCACTTGGATAAAATTGCAACACTTTTCCCCCGCAATGGACAAATTTTTTAATCAGCGGCACTAAGGACTACCAGGAGAGACGATAGGGGATGGAGATCAGGGAAAAAACGACGGTCGATGAAGCGATCAGGAAATCGCGCGAGGTGGCGAAGGTATTGAAAAAATATAACCTCGATTGCGCCGGGTGCAGGGGCGCAAAGGAAGATACCATCGAAAAGGTCGCGGTCAATAACGGCCTGGATCTGAAAGAATTGCTTAGGGAGCTCAACCAGGCGGCAAAGTCATAGCAGGAACAATCGATGCGGATAATCGCGGGCACCCTAAAAGGCAGGGTGATACCCTTCAACAACCGGAAGTTCGGGAACGCCGAAACGACCCAGCAGAAATTAAAGGAAGCCCTGTTTTCGATACTCGGGAATTCCCTGGGCGGATCGAGATTCCTCGATCTTTACGCCTGTTCGGGACAGATAGGCTTCGAGGCGGCGAGCCGGGGATGCTCGCTCGTCGTGATGAATGAGCCCGATTTCGAGCGCCACGCGTTCATCCGGAGAACGACGGACGAATTCGGAATAGGGGAAATAGTCCGCCTGTATCGCCTGCGCGCCGGGCGCTGCATCGAGGAACTCACGCGGACGGGCATGACGTTCGACATCGTGTTCCTGGATCCCCCGTATGAGAAAAAAAGCGGAGGGGGAGATCAGTACGACACCATCCTGGGCTCGATAGGTGAAAGCCCGCTGATGGCGGCGGGGGCACGCGTGGTCGTCCAGCATTTTGGAAAAAACAGGATCCCGGAAAATGCTGCCCGTCTCGTCATGGAGGACCTGAGACACTATGGGTCGACCAGTCTTGCGATCTACGCCGCGAGCGGCTGACCGTCAGCGCTTCCTGGTCGTGGTATTCAGGTATTCCTTCAAGCGGTCTTTCCTGACATCGAAATAATAGAGCCTGCGCGTATCCCTGGTGCTCGGCTGTTCGGCGAGCGTGCCGTGCCGGGCGATGAGGGCGTTCAGTTCCGCCGTCACGTTCGCGTCCACGATTCGGTCCTGCGCGATAAGGTACTTCTGGAGGGAGCTCAGCGCGCGCTGGCGGGCGGTGTCTTCCAGCACCGATCCCTTCGGTGCGGTTTCGGCGGGCTGAATGATGATCACCCGGTACACGCCGTCGCCGATAAAGCCTTCCTGTTCGAACTCCGGCGGCGCCGTTTTATTGTTGTCCGGAAGCCTGCCGTTATTGACGGTTTCGGGGCCCCCGATCTTGTCGCACGTACACTGGACGGGCAGGAGTGCAAAAAGCGCCGACATGAGCAGGGCCGCCGTGAGTGCCGTAAGCCTCAATGGATTCATTTCTTTTCCTCTTTGGATGGTTCGGCGCGGGCCGGAATCACCTCGAGCGCCTCTATTTTTTTTTGCAGCCTTGATTTCTTAATTCTGAACACAATCACCGACGAAAAATCCTTGTCGTAGTATTCGAACGCGCGCTCTCCGTCCCGCGCGAACCCGATAAGCTCGTCGTAGAGCGTCTTTTCGGCGCGCTCAAGGTCGGCCGTCAGGGCGGTACGGTCCGTGATCCCCCGCTGCGAAAGGTGGGACTCTATGCGGTATTTCACGAGCTGCCGGGTCACGGAGTCGGTGAAGGTAGACTCGGCCTTCAGGCGCGCGCTTTCACGACAGGCCACCAGGCCGCGGCACCCGCTCTCCGGCGCGGCGCGCACCACGCCCTGGAATACATCCGGGTAAATAAAGCCCTCGGTCTTGAAGTCGGTGCGCAGGCGCTCGTCGTCGCGGGTGAATATCGAGCACGCGAGCGCGGCGCACAGCGCGCAGGCGCATAGGGTTATTATTCTGATCGATTCCGGTCTCATCGGCTAGGGTTCTTTCCTGAGCAGGTTGATGATCTCCCGGATTTTATCGGCCTCGGGATGGTCCGGTTTCATGGCGAGGACCTTCTCGAAATGGAAAATCGCCTTCTTCTTGTCCTGAATCTTGCGGTAATAGATCATCCCCAGCTCCTCGTGGCCGCTCCACAGCGCGGTATTGAGCTGCACCGACCGGTCGAAGGACTTCGCCGCCTCGTCATATTGGCCCTTGTCGCGGTAGGAAATACCCAGGTAGAAGTGGGCGCGCGAGTCGGTGGGGGAGATCGCGAGCGCCGTCTTGTATTCCTCTATCGCGTCGTCGTAGGTCTTCGCGTCCTGGTACGCGTTCGCGAGATTGAAATGGGCGTCGAAC
This sequence comes from Spirochaetota bacterium, assembly GCA_004297825.1. NCBI lineage: Bacteria > Pseudomonadati > Spirochaetota > Spirochaetota bacterium. The sequence continues at coordinate 125,999 of SCSX01000015.1, read as the reverse complement.
GACCGCGGATCGTTCGTGGTCGCGTTCTTGAAGAGCTCTATCGCCTTGTCGGTAAGCTTGTTCTTGGCGTAGATATTGCCCAGGTTCAGGTACGCGGCTGAATAGGAGGGGTTCTTGTTTATGGCCTGCTTGTAGCTCTCGATCGCCTTATTCTCGTTCCCCAGTCCTTCGTATGCTTTGCCCAGTTCGTAATAGGAGGGCGCATCCTCGGATTTCACGTTGAGCGCTTTTTCGAAATATCCCACCGATTCCTGGAACTGCTTGCGCTCCGAGCTGATAAGGCCCATGTTGAAATAGGCCTGGGAATAGGAGGGATCGGCCTCTATGGCCTTCTGGTAAAACTGCACCGCGTTGGCGTAGGATTTCATCTCGTGGTAGGTCTCGCCCAGCTTGAAATTGGTATCGGGATTGTTGGGGCGAAGCTCCTTGTCGCGCGAGAAGTTGTTGAGCGCCTCCTGGAAGTTCTTGTTTTTAAGATAGATGGTGCCCAGGTTGAAATAGGCCTTGTCGAGTTGGGGGTCCTGCTGGATGGACGTTTTCAGGTCCTGGATTGCGCGTCCCTGGTCGTTCTGCTTATAATAAGAGAGGCCCCTTGAATAATAGGCACGCGGGAAATTGGGCTGTATCTCTACGGCCTTGCTGAAATTCCGGACTGCCGTATCGTAGCGGCCCTCCATGTGGTTGATCGTTCCCAGGCGATAGAACGCGTCGGCGTTCTGCGGGTTCAGGGTGGCCGCCTCGGTGAATTCCTTCTTGGCCTCCTCGTCCATCTTGTTGTGGTAATGGATCCTTCCCATCCAGTAATGGGAGTAGTCGTCCATGGGGTCCTGGGCGATGGCCTTCTTGTAGGACTTTACCGCGTTGTCGTAGTCCTTTTCCTCGCGGTACTTGTCCCCCATCTCGCGCCACTTGGAATCGCCGTCTTTCGGCTTTTTCACCCCGGGGATCTTCTCCTCCCCGATATCCTCGCCGCCCCGGTCCACGCCGGATTTATCGGCCCGAACCTTGCCGTCCGCCGGTTTCTTCGCGGCGTTGACCTTGCCGTAGGCGAAATTGTACTTATCCTGTAAATTCTTGTCGTTGCCGTTGTAATTGAGCGCCTGCGTGTAGTTCTTGAGCGCGTTTTCGTAATCCCCCGCCTGCGCGAAGATGTCGCCCAGTCGTTCCGCCGCCATCGCGTCGGCCTTGTCGGCGTCCAGGGCGCGCCTGAATGCGGCGATCGCGTCGTCCGTGCGGCCCAGCTTCAGGTCCGCTTCCCCTTCGCCCCGGTGGTACTTGGACACGCGCGGATCCAGCGCCACGGCCTTCTTGAAGGAGCCGAGCGCATCGGCGAACCTGTTCTCGCCCATGTACACGTTTCCCAGGTTGTAATGTCCCTCGGGGTCCTTGGGGTTCGCCTTGATCCCCTGGTTGACGATATCGACGGCGCCCTTGGTGTCGCCCGTCTTGAGGTTGTTCTTCGCGATGTTCCAGTAGCTCTCCTGGTACTGGGGCGCGACCTTGATGGCCGCCCTGTACTCGTCGATCGCCTTGTTCAGCTTGTCCATGCTTTCATAGATGCCGCCCAGCTTGTTGTACGCGGCCGGATTTTTCGGGAAATTCTTCTTCGCGAGCTCGAGTGTGGCTATGGCGCTGTCGAAATCGCCCTTGAGGGCGTACGCGTGACCCAGCTCCGTGAGCGCGGCGTAGTTGTTGGGATCCTCCTTGAGGGCGCGCTTGAAATAATCGATTGCCTTGTCGTACTCGCCCAGGGCCTTGTAAAGGCCGCCGATCTTCATGAGGTACTCGACGTTCGTGGGATCGGTCGCGAGCAGCTTCTTGAAAAGCTCGATCTGCTCGTAGCGCAGGTCGGGCACGTCCTTCGCCGGGTTGCTGAAATTCTTGTAGAGCAGGTAGGAGCCGCCCAGGAGAAAGAGCGCTACAAGGGCTCCCGCGCCCACCATCTTGATGCTGCGCGAACGGTCGTAATACATTGAGGCCCTCCGGGATTTATTTTAACGCGTCGTCGCGGTATACGTCTTCCATCGTGTCCTTGGTCTTTTTTTTCTCGTGGCCCGCCTTCTTGTCCTCGGTCTGGTGCGCGGTCTCCTTGAGCACGGCGCCGCCCAGGTGCAGGGCCTCCTCAATGGATATTTCGCTGCCCACGGGGGGGATCGTGAAGTTGGGGTCTTTCAGGAGCTCGATCACGCGGCGGATCTTCTCGTGCTGGGGATCCTCGGGCGCGATGCGCAGGTACGTCTCCCAGCACTCGATGGTTTGCTTCTTGTCGCGCATGAGCATGAGGTACGAGAGGCCCATGTGGTAGTAGGCGTACTTGATGTTCTCGTTGATCTCGAACGCCCTGCGAAACTCCTCGATCGCGGTCTTGCCGTCCTTCTTGTAATAGTATATCTGGCCGATCCGGAAATGGTCCTCGGCGCTCGAGGGATTCAGGTCCACCGCCTTGCGGTAGAGGTCCATGGCCCCGTCATAGCGCTTTTTCAGCAGGAAGATGTCGCCCAGGTACGAGTAGGCGAGGGCGTTCTCCGGGTTGGTCTTGAGCTCCTCCTGGAGCATAAGCTCGGCCATCTCGAATTTCTGCTGGTAGTAGTACGCCACTGCCTTCTTGAAGAGGGTTTCCTCGGCCGGCTTTTTCACGTCCTCCGCCGCGGCGTACCCGCCTGCCGCGCAAAGCATGATGAGCCCGGATATGATAAGTGACATTTTCATTACGTCCACCCTGTTTATAGTATCGTCACCTTCGCCGCCGGTATAAAGGTATCATGCTCTGGTAAAAGTTACAGGAAAGGGGGGGCAAAGTAAAGATTATTTTGGGGGTCCGATAGGCGAGTGGCGTAGAGCGCTTCACCCTCCCCCAGCCCCTCCCATCGAGGGAGGGGAGACATTCAAACTAGTTCCCGGGAACGGGCATGTCGGTGAGCCCCCCCGCGTTGGTGACGTCGGTGAAGCCGTGCTCGAGCAATATGCCCCGCGCGATCTCCGAGCGCCGGCCCGTGCGGCAATAGATGACGACCGGTTTGCCGGGCGCGCCCAGCTCGCCTATGCGCTCCCTGAGCACCTGGACGGGGATGTGGGTCGCCCCGGGATAGTGGCCCGCGTTGAATTCCTCGATGGTGCGCACGTCGAGCACCAGCGCCCCGGCCGCGATCTTCTGGCGCACGAGGGCCGGGTCGGCCGCCGCACATGCCGCCGATGCGCCAAGGAGAATCAGGGGAAGGATTTTCAGGCACTTTATCAGGGTAAGCATTATCGGCTCTCTCTTTAAAAATGAATGGCGCGCAGAACACGCGTGATCATAATATGCATGCCGGTGGGGGCGCGTGTCAACCCATTAGGAAATTTCCTGGTCAGGAGGAAACGGGCATGAAGAAAAAGCTTCAGGTGGGTCTTGCGATTCTCGTCCTCTGCGCGGCGGCCGTGGCGGGCTGGGGGGTGTATCGGTACGGGCAGATATCGAAGGCTATTGACGCGATGAACATCGGGAACACCACGGATGATTCCTCCCGGGCGTACGATCGTCCCAGCATCCGTCAGATGAAACGGGACTTCTTCATGACCGGGTACCTGTACGCATTCTTCTATAAATCCATAGCCGATAGTATGGGCCTTTCCGGCGGGGAGAAAGTGCTCGATTTCGGCTGCGGTTCGGGGGCGCCCGATATCTACATCGCGGACACGCTGTCGCGGAGCAGCGGCTCGCTTACCTGCATGGATATCTCGCCCCTCTGGCAGAGGGTGGCGCGGTTACGGCTGGCGGCGTACACGAATGTCGAGTATATCTGCGGCGATATCACGAGCCTCCCCATCAAGGAGAACTCGTATGACGTGATCCTGGTCAATTACGTGATCCACGGCATCGATAAATCCCTGTGGCCGGGGATCGGGAAGGCCCTTGCGCGGGTATTGAAACCGGGCGGCAGACTCCACATCAACGAGCCGGACGAGGAGGGGCACTCCATGTCGATGGACGAGATCCGCGTGCTCATGACGGGCAGCGGGCTGAAAGAGGTCTCCCTGGTTCGCACGAAAATACTGGGACTCGTCATGCCGCGCAACGAGGGAGTGTTCATGAAATAGCGCGAAGCCGTATCCGCGCCGGATTTCCAGGGTTTATCATGCAGACCGAGTTCATAATAAAGGACTACTACGCCATCCTTGGGGTGGGCCGATTCGCGGGGCTCCGCGAGATCAGGGCGGCCTTCCGCGCAATGGCGCTCAGGACACACCCGGACATTACCCGTGAGGCGCACAACTATGAGCATTTCATCATGATACGCGAGGCCTACGACGTGCTCGCCGACCCGGAGCGCCGCGCCGACTACGACCGGCTCTGGACGATACACCACGATTCCTCGCCCGCCGATATCGGGGCGGAGGAAGCGTTCCGGCAGGCGTACGAAGGCTTCCGGCAGGGCGACGAGTACCGCGAGGAGTGGGAGTACTTCGTCCGCCATCCCGACGATTACCTGGGGCTCTTCGAGGGGGTCTGGAGGGCCGCCATAGGCGCGGGGCTGTCGATCCTGTCCGGGCTCGCCGCCGCGCTCGCGGTGCTGACCATCGTATTCGTAACCGTGCCCATGATCGCACTCGCCGCGGCGGTCTTGCTTGCGGCCTTCGCCGCGACATCGCTTGCGTCGGTCGTGCTGGCCTTCCTGCTTTTCCGTGCGCTGCGCAAAACGCGCAGGAAGATAGCTATCCTGCGAACGCGGTTCGCGGAATCGCTGGGGAGGCTCGCGGCAAGGCCGCTGCGCGGCATCCCACGGCAGTTCGGCAAGTGGATACTTTTTTTCAATTACCTGGCGGCATGCGCGGTGCTCGCGGCGTTCGGGGTCATGCTCGTTCTTTACGCGGGAACTGGTGCCGGGGTGGAAGCGTTGACCGCGCTCCTGCCCATGGACGCGGACGGGAAAATCGCGCTCCTGGTCGCCGGTCTCGCGGCGGCCGTCGCGCTCTTCGCACTCGCGGTCCCGCTCGCGTTCGAGGTGATCCGGGAGGCGCTCATGGAGTATCCGAATATTCGGTACGTTAAGGTGAAGTTGAAGAAGAGGGAGGGGATTGAGTGGGTGAGGAGGAGGGAGCTGCCGGGGGGGTAGACGTTGCGCGGCACGCCTGCGCGGGCCGTTATCGGCATTTTACCGACTCATTGGCAATGAGATGCTTGCAGGGGGTGTTCAACAGCGAACACCCCCTGCACCCCCGCGCCGCTCCTCAGAAGCCGGAGGGGCTGGCCGCCCTTTCTCGCCAAACCCACTGCGTGGGATTTGGCTCAGACAAGCGGGCGGATTTGGTTTGCCGCAACGGCGGCGATTTAGGGGCTGGTTGCAAGTCGATGTCGGACCAGCAGATTTGATGTTCAAGAAGCCAGATGCTCATTAACGGCTAGAAATTGAATGTGCGTTCTGCTCGCGGCCGATTGTAAGCCATCCGTGGCTTGAATCGGCCGCCGCGAACATCGTGTTCGCGACCGGTTGGATTAACTGGTGAATGCTTGAAATTTGCAACTCCATAAGCTTGATGGAAGGGGCATGAAGAAAAACTCAAGCGCCATACGGGCTCCCAGATTGGTGTTTTACGCTTGCCTTACTATATAATTTTAATTAGCTAAGACCAATTCATATTTTTTCATTTCGGAGCATTACCATGAACCCGATAATCATTACACCGAAAAACCAGTGGGAATCCAGGCTTATCAGCGAGCTCCTGAGAAAAATGAAATTGAATTTCAAAACCATGACCGACGACGAAATTGAAGATACCGGGATGGCCATCTTGATGAAAAAGGCCGACAGGTCAAAGAAGGCGGGCCGTGATGCGGTCATGAAAAAACTGAAAGGCGAATAATGAAAGAACGATTGCAGCGGCAGATCGAGTTTCTGCTGGAAATCGACAAGCTCAAATCGATCTTCCGGAGAAATTTCATTGCGGACGGCTCACGATCGGAAAACGACGCTGAGCATTCATGGCATTTCGCCACCGCGGCGATGCTCCTGGCCGAACACGCACGGACGCCGGTGGATGCCTTCAAGGTGACAACCATGGGCCTCATCCACGACATCGTCGAGATAGACGCGGGCGACACCTTCATCTATGACGATGCGGCGAAGGCCGGCCAGAGGGAGCGCGAGGAACGCGCTGCGGAGCGACTGTTCGGCCTGCTTCCCGCCGACCAGGCCGCGCAGTATCTCGCCCTGTGGAGGGAGTTCGAAGACGGCGTCACGCCCGAGGCCCGATTCGCGCGATCGATCGACAGGCTGGTGGCGGTCATGCTGAATTACCGGAGCGGGGGAAAAGGGTGGCGGGCACACCAGGTGCCCGCGGAAAAAATAATGCAGGTCAACAGCAGGATCGAGAACGGCTCGCCGGCCCTGTGGGATTTTGTCCGGGAGATGATCGAGGACGCGGTCGAGAAGGGGTTTATTGAGGGATGATAGTGCTGCGCAAAGCGTTATTGGCATTTTACCGACTCATTGGCAATGAGGAGCTTGCAGGGGGTGTTCAACAGCAAACACCCCCTGGCCGGGCACAGACGCGACCTCGTGTCGCGTGCCCGGCACTAGGACATCCTGTCCGTCGCACGCTTTAATATGGATAACCGCAACGGCGGCGATTTAGGGGCGGGTTGCAGGTCGATGTCGGACCAGCAGATTTAATGTACAAGAAGCCGGATGCTCAATAACGGCTGGTGATTAAATGTGCGTTCCGCTCGCGGCCCCTGATAAGCCGTCCATGGCTTGCAGTGGCGTGCGAACACGATGTTCGCCTGCCACTGCCCGCAGGATGCGGAAATCGCGGTGGCCGCCGCGAACATCGTGTTCGCGACTGGTTGGAAGTGCCGGTGAATGCTTAATCGGACAACTCTCCTCCCTTGATGGGAGGGGCCGGGGGAGGGTGAAGCGCCGAAAGCAGTTAATTGAATGCGGGAAACGGACCCGCTACGGCGTCCAGTCCTGTCCATGAATACGCTTATGAACAGGTGATACCCGGTCCTCCCGAGCGCCGCCGCTTCCCGTTTCCAAGGGAGCTTCCTGTTTTCGTCCAGTCTCCGCCAGTGCCGCACCGCGGAGGCCATGAGGGCGCGCCTGGCCTGCTGCTTCGCGGTGCGCGGGTTGGGTGGGATGAAATGCCTCCGTGGGAAGATCCTGCCGTTTCTGGTGCACAGGACATACCCCCCGAATTTGCCGTGGGCCTCCGTCACGATCGCGCGGATGTACGGGGGAAGGATTATTGAGATATCGTTTTTCATGGTTTCCTCTCTTTTACTACGCTTCAGGTCCCAAATATCCCGACAAAATTTATCTTAAAGATGCAGGGTGTTGGAATTTATTCAGGCTCCCCCTGTCATTTCGACGAATCCCGGCCTTTTGGGATGAGGAGAAATCTTAGGGCATGGGTTATGCCGTTAAGATTTCTCACCCCGAAAGGAGGGGTTCGAAATGACAGGGGGAGGACGGTTGCTGGGGCGATGAGTCCGGAAGGGAACAATAAGAGGATAATAAGCGGATCAACGGAGCAAAAAAACGCCCTCCCGGGAGGGAGGGCGAATCAACAGGGAGGTAAGTATTTTATTTAACTCGGGTGCCGCCGGGCCTTTGGTGTATCGGCACGGCGGCGAACCGGTGAATCTGCGACCAGCGTATCAGCGCATCTGCGCCCTCAGCCGGCCGTGGTGAGCATCCCCACGGACTCGGAGACGAGCATCGCCTCGTGGTAGGCCTTATCAGTCACCAGGGCGTACACGAAGTATTCCATCCCGGGGTTGAGCCCCGTTACGATGAAGGGAGACGCGCAGTTCGCGCCCCCGTCATGACGCTCCAGGGAACCGGTGGCAACGCCGTTCGCCTTTTCCTGTACGAAAAAGGCGAGGTGCCTGTCACCGTTCACCGGCGCGAAGCCGCATGAGATCTGTCCTGCGGCGCCTCCCGGCGTCGCCTTGAAATCCGCGAGCCGCTCCTCCCCCAGCTTCCGCGAGAGCCGAAGTGGCTCCGCGGCCATCTGGCGGGGCGAATTGTCGCCTATGAAGATGTTGTAGCCGCTCGCGTTGGGGTTCTCGCCGTGCCCGTCCCATGATTTGCGGACAAGGGGGCTCAACTGTTTCCAGTCGTCCACGAGCTTCACGAAGGCTTTGCGGACCTTTTCCTGGTTGGCGGTAAGGTCCTGCGTGTGCTTCTCGTACTGGTACATGGTTGAGCGCCCGTTCCGGGTCTTGAAGACGACATCCTTCATGCGCCCGTGGCTCTCGGTGAGGACTGAGATAAATTTAACTTTCGACATGGCAAACTCCATTTGATTAAATTAGTGTGACTGGTATGTATACGAATGAGGGGGGGGAATTTTAAAAAAATTTTTCGAAAAATCCGGGGAGGATTAGAGGCTATCCCGGAGCCCTATGGCAGAGGAGGGCTGCGCAGAACGTCTGCGCGGGGGTGTTATCACTAATCTATCCCCGTACTGGCAGAGGGATGCTTCGCATTTGTTTGACTGCTGGACCGCATTTATGAATTTGGAAAAGCCAGAATCTCCGTTTAGAGTCTATTAGTTGGATTTATCATTCGCGAGGTTTAATAGTTTCAGAAAATGCCAATTTTTATGGTTGATAAATAGTAATTTCCCCGTCTGGTGTATGTATTTGCCATAGACAGTCTGATTTAAGAAAGGATTATTCAATTGGTAGATTACGACATTTCTACTATCAATTATACCACTTCTCCAATTATGATAAACGGAAGAGTCGATGTGAAAAAAGAAGACGAAGAACAGCTTGGCAACATACTTATAAAAACTCTGAGGGAGCATTTTCTAAACGGATTCAGGAGCGGTTCACCGATAGAATTGTTTCGTCTTCGCAAGTTTGTAGCAGAAGATTTCGGTGAGGAGATTGATTTATCCGATGAAGAACTCAATTCAGCTATTCTGTCTCGTGGAACACTATTCGACGGAAAACTGTATATTGTCGGGGCAAATGTCACTAATAGAATAAAGAGCGAAATAGATACGGCGATGACCGAGGGAGCGGAAGTCATATTCTATAGTGCTTTCTACGAGAAAAATGAGGATTGGCTGTTCTCGGCGAATATAATCTCCAAGGATATGCTTAAAAACATCCTTGTGAAGTTGTGCCCTCGATTTGCGCACACGATGAAATACTTTGCGTTACAAATGCAAAGCGGCCATGTACTCAGCAAAGTCAGAAGAGAGGTACTTCGCGTATGGGGCGCTGATGTTCTCTTAAGCTACGAGCAGCTTTCGGAACGGCTCCCATACGTTCCCGTTGACAAGATAAAGAACGTTTTGGCGCAAAACAAAGACTTCATTTGGAACAGCGAAGGCGTGTACACACACATCAGCAGTGTAGACATTAACGATGAAGAGCGCGCTGCCATAACGAATTATGTCGCGATGGCTTATCGTAAGTGCGGGTATGCTTCCCTGAGTGACATTCCGCTCGGAGAAATTGTGGAGCGTAATTGCGAACTAACACTCACGGCCGTCCGCAACGCGACGTTTGAAATCATTATTGCGGACAAATACGATAGACGCGGCAAAATAGTAATGAGTAAAGGTGACACGCTCGATGCGCTGTCAATTATGAAAGAACATTGTCGCTCTTTGGAGAAATGCACACTGCAAGAACTGCTTAACTTTGAACGTGAACTGACGGGTGAAGCGCACCGTTGGATTCCGATGGAAGCGGGTAACACCGTTCTGGTTCGTATTGATAAAGACACATATTTGGCGGATAAATATGTTCACTTCAACGCCGACATAATCGACGAAGCAATTGGGCTGTTTGTTAAGGGAGATTATCTTCCGCTTAAGTCTTTCACCACATTCGGAGCGTTCCCCGACTGCGGTCAGACGTGGAATTTGTTTATACTTGAAAGCTACTGCCGCCGCTTCAGTCGGAAGTTTCGGTTTGGTACCCCATCGGTTAACTCTCGGAACGCCGGAGCAATTATCCGCAAAAGCTGTGGCATGGATTATACGGAGATTATGACCTGTGCCGTGGCGAATGCCGACGTTCCCTTGAAGGAAGCCGCCGTGGGCAAGTTCCTGTATGAGAGCGGCTACACGGGTAGAAAGACAACCGCACAAGTTAACGAAATTATCGATAAGGCGAGAGCCATACGAGAAAGGATGGATTGAAATTGTACTCGTATACCTACGACAAGAAAGCGGGTGGGATACTTCTTAATTCCTCGCCGACCGGATTCTCCAAAGAACCTCGCCCGGTTTACGCGCCAGAATTGGACGTGCTGGGCTTTGAAAAGTATTGGAAGTACGACAAGCAGACCGACCGCCCATATATGTGGGCGGAGGCGAACAGTTATTACTATCGCGGGACACTTGTTGCAAAGCTGAAAGGCGGCAATATCAAAACCGCCCCTGAGATTATCATTCCGAACGGCGAGGACGGCAAACCGATAATGCCAGAACCTAAAGGCATATCGCTTCGCCCCATTGACATAGAGGCTACGGTTGAAGTAAACCGTGAGATGCTTGAAATCATCGAGCAGACCACGGTCAAGAAAATACTGGCTGTCTACAATAAGTACAAGGATAGGCTCGACTGCTTCCATGTAGCGTTTTCGGGCGGTAAGGACAGTTGTGTCCTGCTCGACCTGGTTAAGAAAGCCCTGCCCAAAGGCAGCTTCGTTGTGGTATTTGGCGACACGGGCATGGAGTTCCCCGACACCTACGAAGTCATCAAAAAGACCAAACATCAATGTGCCGCGGACGAGATACCGTTCTACATTGGCAAGTCGCACCTCAACCCAAAGGAATCGTGGGAATTATTCGGCCCCCCGTCACGTGTGCTCCGTTGGTGCTGCTCGGTGCATAAAAGCACTCCGCAGACGTTGAAGTTGAGAGATGTAACTGGCAATAACAATTTTATCGGCCTTGACTTTGTTGGAGTTCGGGCCCAGGAGAGCGTTGCTCGAAGCACTTACAATTATGAGAACTATGGCGCAAAACAAAAGGGCCAGTTCAGCCATAACTCAATCCTCGAATGGACATCTGCCGAGATATGGCTTTATATATACGCGAACGATGTGCTTATTAACGAAACCTATAAGAAGGGCAATGGTCGTGCCGGATGTTTGTTTTGCCCTATGTCGGGCGGTACAAGCGACTACTTACGCCGAGCGAGCTATCCGGCAGAGATTGATAGCTATATCGATTCGATTAAGAAGACCTACGATGGGGACAAGCGAAGTAAGAGCAACATCGAATCGTATATCCTAAACGGCGGCTGGAACGCCAGAAAGAATGGGCGCGAGTTATCGAACAATACTTTCCGTTGCATTGAAAAGATTACAAATGGAAATTTGACTATAACCATTACTGACCCTGATTCCGACTGGTTGGAATGGATAAAAACGCTCGGAGATTTACGCGGCGGTAACGGTGGCTACTACGTTCAATTTGACGGCGAATACATTCTGGCTTCCGTTAAGGCGACAAAGAACGGCTACATCGTAACAATCCCGGAGGTTGTGCTGAAAGAGCGACCCGTATTCGGGAAAATGTTCCGACAGGTATTCAGAAAAGCCTCGTATTGTAAAGGTTGCCGAGTTTGCGAAACGAACTGTCGAAATGGTTGTATCAGTTTTGCTGACGGCAAAGTCCAAATAAGTAACTGTAGCAGGTGTCACGAGTGCCACGCAATCGACAGCGGCTGTCTGTTGTTCCACTCGCTGCGCCAGCCACAAGGAGGAGGTAAGTCAATGAAAAGCCTGAACTCATTTGCCGACCACGCTCCAAAGCCGGAGTGGTTGCGCTCATTCTTTGAACTGAAAGGGGCTTTCTTTTCTGAGCATTCACTGGGTCCAATGATGTTCGATATGTTTAGGCGTTTCCTTAAGGATGCTTCCCTAAATGAAAAGAACCACTTCACGTCGTTTGCCGAGTTAATCGCGCAGATAGGTTGGGAAACGGACACGGCGCAAGGTCTGATTCTTATCAACCTTGTTGCCGAAAACCCGCAGATAGAGTGGTATGTAAACAATTTCGATGTCGGCAGAACCTATGCTCGTAAGACAGTCGAGGATATGCTGACCGTGGTTGATGTCAGTCCAAAGGACGCTAAGTCAATCGTCAAATCCTACAAACGTCTTGTCGAGACACCACTCGGCGCAAGCTTGCATTGGGGCTTCGTTACCAATGAGGGCGACCTCGTCCGCACGAAATGCTCGGTGAGCGACCCGCGCGTGGTGCTGTACGGCCTGTTCAAGTTCGCGGAAAAGTGCAACGACTATAAGGAGTTCACTCTTGCCACGCTTCTGAACGACAGCATCGATCGCGACGGCATCAGCCCCACCCGCATCTTCGGGCTTGACCGTGAAGATATGACGCAGCTCCTGTTGGGACTATCGGCGAAGTACCCTGAGTTCATAACCGCATCGTTCACGCACGACCTTGAAAAAATAACGCTGGCAGAGGATAAATCGTCCCAAGATGTACTCGACTTATTTAAGGGGGATGCAGCAAATGGCTACTAAAAACAAATACCGCGAATACTTTGACATTGACGAGGAGTATTTTCCTCAAGTAAACGACTCTGCCATCGCCGCCGCCAGCCCGGACTTCTGGATGCGCACATACCCGCACAACACGTTCATCGAAATGCTGAACAATATGGAGCGGGTGTTGGCACGCCAGGAGAAGCGTTCCCTCTGGATTGAGGGCGCATACGGCACGGGCAAGTCGCAGTGCGCCTATGCTCTGAAAAAAATTCTCGAAGTGCCGGAAGAAGAGCTCCGCGCCTACTGGGACAGATACGAGCCGCTGAAAAATAAAACCGACTTGCTCGAAAAGCTCAACGGTCATAAACAAAAGGGTATCCTGACCGCTTATCGTTATGCTTCGGGTATGATTGACTCTCCCCGCGATCTTTTTCTTGCTGTTCAAGAAACACTAAAGGCTTCACTGGTAGCGACAAACCTTTACGCAGGCGAGAACACTCTGAAGGAAAGCGTTATAGCTTGGATTGACAAGCCTTCGAACAAGCTGTACTTCAACGCGCTTTTGAAAGAGCCGGAGTGGGCCGCTTTGTTCAGCCAATCCTCTGCTGGTGAGGTGCTGAACGCCCTTCGAAAAGGTGGTGAGATCAAGACGCTGATGGATAACATCTTCCGTCTTGCCGACAAAGAAGGCATTACTGCGCTGAATATTGACGCTGACAGGCTCATCGCCTGGCTGATTGACATTATCGACCACAACAATGTAAAGATTGTCTTTATATGGGACGAGTTCTCCGATTACTTTAAGAACAACCGTGAGAGCCTTTCGGAGTTCCAGAAACTCGCCGAGTTGGTGAACCTAAAGCCATTCTACTTCATCGTCGTTACGCACGAATCGGGACAGTTGTTCACGACCGCCGACACGACTTGGAAAAAGGTACGCGACCGCTTCATCCCCGTGCAGATTGCCCTGCCTGACAACATTGCGTTCAACCTAATCGGTCACGCTTTCAACGTTAAGCCTGCCGCCAAGCCGCAGTGGGACATTCTCGCCGACGACCTTAACGACCGGGTCAAGAATTCCTGCTCCAAGGTGATGGCGGTTGCAAAGATTGACAACTTTCAGGTGATGAAGGACATTATGCCGCTTCACCCGATGGCGGCTCTGCTCCTTAAAAACATAGCCTCTGCGTTCAAGTCCAACCAGCGGAGTATGTTCGACTTCATCAAATCCTCTAACACGGACAATGTAAAGGCGTTCCAATGGTTCATTGAGAATACGGGTCCCTTTGACGGCCACCCGCTTCTCACGGTGGATATGCTGTGGAACTTTTTCTATGAAAAAGGTAGGGATAATCTCAAATCAAGCATTCGCCTAATACTGGACACCTTTCCGCAGCAGCAGAATTTGCGTGAGGATGAGAAAGCTGTCCTGAAAGCCATCCTCAGTATGCAGGCGATTGATCAGCGGTTGGGCGGCACAATCGACCTTTTCAAGGCAACCGAACAGAACCTCAGCTATGTCTTTGAGGGCATTCCCGACTTGGAGGGAACGAAATCCGCTAACATCGCGAAAGTACTTAAGGAAAAAGGCATCCTCGTTTCGAACCCGATAAGCGGTGGGCGGTATGCCTATGCGGCTGCCGTGCTTGCGGGAGACCAAGCCAAGATCGACAACCATAAGAAAGATATGCGACAGAATAGCACAACCTCGAAACTGGTTACAGAGGGTGAGCTTTCTACTGTTTTGTCGCTTTCGCCTGCCCTACGTCTGAGATTTGAGTCCGAGCCGGGTACTGGAAAAATCACTCCCGTAACCACCGCCGACTTCACACGCACAATCAATATCCTGCGCGACAGAGCCATGGGGTGTAATTTCTGCGCCGTTATCGCCTTTGCCAAGGACGATGTGGAAGCGGCAAGCTTCCGCAAGACGCTCAGAACTGCTGTTGCGGATAAGCAGTATGAGAACATCGTATTCATCGACGCGCTCTCTACACCGCTTGGCTCGGAGGCGTTTGAACAGTACGTGGACTTCTCCGCTATGGCGATGTACTACCAAGGCAGCAACAACACGTCCTCGCGGGAAAGTTCGGATAAAGCAAAGCGTGTTTTAGACCAAAACTGGAAAAACCATATCTACAACGGTCAATTTGTAGTATACACCTACGCAAATCAAGAGGGCGAAAAACTCGGCAACGGGCAAGGCGTGGCAAGCGTCCTCCAGACCATAGTGATGACCAAATTCCCGTACGTGTTCGATTTCGCAAAAAGCCTCACAGAGAGCCAACTGAAGATAACTCCTGCGATGAGGCAATCGGCAAAGTCCGGCATATCGCAGGCCACTAGTGGTGTTGTTTCCGGCATCGAGAAGCATGTCCTTCCGACCGTTTGGAAGATCGATAAGTATTGGGAAAGCCCGCCAACATCTTCACTGCCCATCTCAAAAATCAAAGTCGAGGTAGACAAGCGGATCGATGTCGAATTTGCCCGCGACGGGCAGATTTCAATCGGCGAAATCTACGACTTCCTTGAGGAAACCTATGGCTTTGCACCGTGTAACCTTTCGGCCTTAATTACGGGTTTCCTCTTGAAAGAGTACGGCAGTGAGCCTTACCGTTACAGCGATTCATCCGGAAGTCACGAACAGATGACACAGGATAAACTTGCGGAGATGATCGGCAATTACATCGGAAAAAAAGCGAAGCCAACTTACATCGTGAAGATGACTGCGGATGAGAAGGCATTTTACGAACTCACGGAAAAAGCATGGGGTATCCAGCCAAATTCGTGTTCATCCGCAGGACATGCTGCAATAGCCGTGTCTACGAAAATGCGCGCTCTAAACCTGCCGGTATGGTGCCTTGAAGAAGTGGACACAGTCGGAATCTTTGATGTGGTTCAGAAGTACATTGAACTTGTTCAAAAGGAAGGCCATGAGGCTCATAAGAAAGCGGTGGAAATCGGCAGGATTGCGTCCGCCAAGCCCTCGCTCGCCGACAACTTGTTTACTTTGCTCACAAGCGAGAACTGCCAGAAAGGTATGCGCGAGTATCTCCGCCCCTTTGAGGACGGTAAAGTTATGGAACTTGCAACGGCAATCGGTGCTGAAAATAATGTGCTTTCCGACATTCGCCAATTGTTCGAAGTGGAGTACTCGTGCCTTTGGGATAAGCAAACGGGCGAGACAGAAATACGCAAACTGCTGACCGAGTATAACGTGGTCAAAGAGAGCAATACAATCCTGAATAGTGCGGGTCATTCCTTGACGGACGCGTACAAGGAGTGGCGCGAGCGGCTGAAGTTCATCGGCATCTCGTGCGAGGCTCTGCGGGCAAAGTATCCCGACTTGGCAAAAGTCCTCGACACGCTCCTGAAAATCTGTAAGCAAGAGGATATCCTGCCCGAACAGTTGAAAGCGTTCTATCCGGAGTTAGAGACGCACGGCGCGGAAATCCGAGAATTGCTGAACAACGACAGACGTGCTTTTGCAGAGGTCTATAAGCCGTACCTTGAAGACTTGAGCGATAACGACATCGCCGATGTGAAGAGCAAACTCCAGACAGGCTTGTTTGAGTTATCGAAAACTGATTGTAATGTCAAGGTAAAAGAAGCTGCCGAGGAGTTCCGCAAGAACCAGTTGAAATCGCAGCTCTTCCGCTTATGGAAAGACAAGACGGGAACGAGAAACCCTAGTGAGTGGTCGAGCCGCTACAGGACACCTATTCTATGTTGTGTCTCCGAAGCTGAATACGAAAAAGCAAAGAAAGCATTTGAAACCCTCAACCGAAACTGGGGAATGGATTCCGAAATCCAATCCGCTCATGCGTTCCTTGAATCCACCACGCTGTTCGGCATCCTTGCGGATGAAGAGAAGCGGAACACGGCATTCAAGCGGGATATTGTCGGTGAATACAGCCCGTTGCTCCCTGACCTCGATAAGGTCAGGGACACGCTCGACCACCTTTCCGTAGACACTTACGATTGGCGCGACAATCCTAGCGTCAAGGGCAAGGTGAAGCAACTCGCCGAAGCCGAGTATAATGCCGGCGGCAGCGACAAGGTTCTCTTGAAAATCGACGAGATGGACGACGCCCAATTAAAGCAGTACCTCAAACGGCTTGTCAAGGACAGCATAACAGTCGGGATTGAAATACTGGCGAATGGGGGGGGACAGAATGCAAATTGATTCGGTAAAAAAATACCTGACATCACCCGTCGAAACGCCATATTTTTTGTTCATCAGCGACGGGCAGTATACGACCGCAATGGAAGAGTTATCGGTCTTGGGGCTTGATTTCGTGCATATGAGCTGGTTCTGTAACAGTGACGACAAAATGCCAGACATCGACGGACTCCTCACCTATATCCAGGCGGAGGACGTAAAGGCAAACGGGAAAAAGCTCGTTGTAACGGGGCTTGGCGAGTTTCTTGCGCTTCGCGGAAGTGATGAGGCAATACGCACCCTGTCGCGGTTGAAAGACCTCAATGTCGGCGGTGTAAAAGTTTTGCTGCTACTGCGAGGGCTTGCCTTGCTGATTGACGGGTTGCAGACAGACCCACGCTTTGACAGCCGTCGGCTAAGCGTCGTCGACAAGGCGGAGTGCGACTTATCGTTTACCCTTGCTGCCCCGTCTGTCGGATTGTCGGCTTTATCGGGTTTTAAAGCGATGCTTGCGGAACTCGAAAATGGACGGTGCGGTAGTGTTGTCGTAAACACTGCTATTAATCTCGACAAATCGATATTGACGGTACACCAAATCAGCGATGCCTACGAGGGCATTAAGTTCTTAAAAAGGGGCTTTGCCTTGGCGCCTTCTTGCGGAAATGACGCTAACTGGGCAGAGTTGCTGACAGAACTCAACCAGAGCAACGGCTCGCTAGACGAGGTATTCGAAAAGCACGATTTTGGCAAGAATATGGAGTCGGATTTTTACGCCCGCATTGCTGGGAGCGACTACCGCAACTGGCTCTATTTCATTTGCCTAAAGAGCAAAGCTGACACATTGCAAAACGGATACCTTCGGTTCATACTAGAGAAGACGAGCCGTTTTGAGGACTTTGCCGGGAATGTTCTTAATGCGATAATCGAAATTCAATATACCGACAGGCGATTTGCCTCGTTCTACCGTGAGCGTAAGGCCCTGGTCGAGAAGTTCCCAGAATCGGATATTGCTGACTTCGTGGTGAATAGTCGACAATTGGTGCCTGAAAGCATTTATAAGTTGACGGACGGGACAAGAGCGGAGCGTGAAGAGATTATTGCTTGGCTCTCGAAAAACGGTATGATTCCGGAGCTCGATGGCATTTACCCCGTGCTAGCGGCCTACATGGAAAAGTACGTTTTCAAATGCCCGGAATTGGCAAACTTGCTGTCCGAGTATTTCGAGGCGTATAAACGGCAAAAGCTGTCCAACCATCTTGAGCCTGAATTCTTAGAAAAGGTTGATGAGCTTGCTCTTTCGCGGAAGTTCAACAGACTGCCAACGCGGAATGAAATTATGGATAGCGTGGATAAGAGCGACACCTTCCTATACTGTCTTGATGCCCTCGGTGTCGAATATTTAGGTTTGATCGAAGCGTTAGTACAAAAGCGTGGGTTGTCAGTTCGGGTCAATATCGCCCGTGCGGAACTTCCTACGATAACGGCCATCAACAGAGACTTCTTCGATGCGTGGCAAGGTCGCAAAGAGAAGAACGATGAACTTGATGATACTAAGCACAGTGATGCGGGCGGTTACGACTTCACAAATAATGAATTTCCCCTCCACCTTGCGAAAGAACTGGACATCATCACTGCAATGATAGACAAGGCGGCTACGGAACTTGCGCTAAGGCATTGCAAACGCTTCTTGATTGTAAGTGACCACGGCGCATCACGGCTTGCTGTCCTGCGGCGCAAAGAGGAAAAATACGACACCGATACCGCAGGCGAGCATTCGGGGCGTTGCTGTAAGTTGTTTCATCCTTATGATCTCCCGTTCGCTGCAGAGCAGAACGGATACCTCGTACTTGCCGATTACGGACGCTTCAAGGGCAGCCGCGCAGCGAATGTCGAGGTTCACGGCGGGGCGTCTTTGGAAGAGGTCGTCGTTCCCGTTATTGAACTGTTTCTGAAAGACGGAAGCGTAATGGTTAAGCTGGTCGACGAGATCGTAACCGTAGACATCCAAACCGGATCGAAGATTAAGCTATTCCTTAACTCGCCGGTGCAGGATCTTTCCATTGTCCTGAATGGGAAACCCTACTCAGCTTTGCAGATAGACGCGAACCACTACTCCGTGAAGTTGCCCGACACAAAACGGGCAGGTGACTATTCGGCGGACGTTTACGCGGGTGACAACTTGATTGGCAAGATTATGATTAAGGCGCAAGGCAAGAGCGGCAAAGTCAATGACGCTTTTGATGACTTGTTTTAGGAGGTGCAATTGATGATTGATAAACTCAGAAATTGCTTTGACGAGATGGTCGTTTATAAAGACCTTAAGAAGAGCAACTTCTTCTCCGCTCTGAGCCTACCTTCCTTTATGCGTGACTGGCTCTTAAAGAAATTCGAGGACGAGAACGGTCACTTCGACTCCGACGAGTTGGTTCGTTTTGTGCGGACTTACCTGCCGCGCAAGGACGACTGGACAGCTATTAAGAATCAGGTGGTAATCGAACACGAGCGAGTAAAATTTCTCGCTAAGGTGTCTATTGACATCGACATCAAAACGGGAGAAGTTTCTTTTGCTTTGCCTGATTTCGGGTTGTCAAGCAAAGACACTATCATCGAGGATTCCGTTTGGCAAATCTGCAAGGAAGATTTGGTACGCGGTCGTGAAACATGGGGAATGGTTGAAATCGGCTATCGCCCGCCTGATGACTATGATGTTGAATTTCTAAAAAACAGAGCCAAAGGAGCCAACAGGGGAAAAATTAAACTGATTACTTTCAAGACATTTTGTCCGTATACAATTGATGTTGACTACTACAAGGATGCCCGCAGGGAGTTTACAACATCGGAGTGGCTTGATGTCCTTTTAAGTGCGGTAGACTATAATCCGAGCGGTTACCTCGGTGACGATGAAAAAAAACTGACTATGCTGACTCGGTTACTTCCCTTTATAGAAAAGCGACTGAATCTTATCGAACTTGCACCAAAAGGTACTGGCAAGTCGTATTTATTTGGTCGTGTAAGTCGTTTCGGTTGGCTCTCAAGCGGAGGTATAATGAGCCGAGCAAAGATGTTCTATGATCAAAATAAACGAGCGGTTGGATTGGTATCAGGGAATGATTTTATAACTCTCGACGAAGTGCAGACTATATCATTCACAGATGTTGATGAAATGCGCGCGGCACTAAAAGGTTACCTCGAATCGGGTATTTTCACAGTTGGCAACTATGAGGGAATTGCCGATGCCGGTGTAATCCTCTGCGGTAACATTAAAAAAGAAACAATGGATGCAGATGGTTACAGCAATATGTTTGAAGAATTGCCGAATGTGTTCCACGAATCGGCACTGATAGAGCGTTTCCACGGTTTCATTAAAGGTTGGAACATACCTCGGATGAACGATGACCTTAAAATTGCAGGCTGGGCTTTGAATTCAGAGTATTTTTGCTCGGTACTTCACGAACTTCGTGAAGATATGAGTTATCGTGCTGTTGTCGATGAACTTATTGAAGTGCCGGAAGCGGCAGACACCCGTGATACCGAAGCAGTCAAGCGTATAGCTACAGCCTACTTAAAACTACTTTTCCCAAATGTGCGTGAGCCCGGTGACATTACAGCCCGTGAATTTAAAAGGTACTGCCTTGACAGAGCACGTAAGATGAGAGATACCATTAAGTACCAGCTTGGTGTGCTTGATGAAGAGTATAGAGGCAAAGATATCCCGGTATTTAGTGTGCGCCCAGACCCTGAAGTGCAAAAGGGGTAATGGAATGGAGAAAAAGAACTGTTACGTATGCGGGAAGCAAGACCTGAGCAAAAATGAAATCGGGCTAATTAAAAAGTTAATCGACAAAGACGCCAAGCGTTATTACTGCATTGATTGTCTTTCGGAATTCTTGGAGGTCGACACCGAGTTCCTTTTGGCAAAGGTTGAAGAATTTAAAGAGCAAGGCTGTATACTATTTTAGTGAGATGAAATCGTGATTTACGCCGACAATGCAGCTACAACAAAAATATCCGATGTGGCTTTTAAAAAAATGCTCCCGTTTCTACAGGAGCAATATGGCAATGCATCCAGTAAGTATGCGCTCGGAGTGAAAGCAAAACGAGCTATCGAACAATCACGACGGCAGGTTGCAGAAGTTATTGGGGCGGAGTCTTCCGAAATCACCTTCACTTCCGGCGGAACTGAGGGAAACAGTTGGGTTATTCAGAACGTTTCAATATTGTTCAGTAACAATCCGATTCATATCATAACATCCTCCATTGAACACCACTCTGTTTTGAACGCTTGCCAGGCGCTTGAAATCCGAGGAGTTGAAGTAACGTACTTAGCTGTTGATGGTAACGGGTGTGTTTCGGTTGATGATGTAGAAATGGCATTGAGACCGAACACAAAACTTGTATCGGTAATGCTAGCTAACAACGAAATTGGAACAATCCAGCCTATTGCCGCTATTAGTAAGCGTATTTGCGAACGAAGGATTCTATTTCACACTGACGCAGTGCAGGCTGTTGGACACATTCCGGTGAATGTAAAAAACTTGCAGGTTGATTTCTTGACTGCTTCTGCACATAAATTCAACGGTGCAAAAGGCACAGGGTTTTTGTATAGGCGCTCTGGCTTAGCATTGCCTCAGTTGGTGTATGGCGGCGAACAAGAACAAGGTCAACGCGCAGGTACAGAGAATGTAGCAGGGATAGTGGCTTTGGGCTATGCACTTGTGGAAAGCGTTACCGATATGATTGAAATGAGAGAAAAGCTCTCTTCTCTCATCAGAGCAACCGTTGATGGACTGAGAGCAGAAATCCCTGATATCAGAATCAACGGGGACGATGCTGAACGACTACCAGGTACGATGAATGTAACTTTTCCTCATGTTTATGGCGAAGCAATAATGCATTTGTTGGATTTAAAAGGGATTTATATTGCTACAGGATCGGCTTGCAACTCCGGCAAAGATGAACCTTCACACGTTCTGCTTGCATTAGGTCTGTCAGAGAAACAAGCTAAATCATCAATTCGCATTTCATACGGCAGATACAACACAATGCAGGATGTGACCGTTATCGTAACCGCTATTATTGATGCGTATAGCAAAATAAAGAAATCAGGAGAATAAACTTCATTTCATATCCAAAATTCCAGCAAAAGGATGTGAAGGTACAAAAATTAGTTAAAAGCCAAATTCAGCTGAACAGCTACTATTGGAAAATCTCTAATATGCGGGTCTTATTATCCAATGCGGGGAATAAAACCTTCGACTTTAGTCGAAGACTTTATGTCGGGTCGATGATGTCGAGATTATCAGGGGACATGTGATTCCTGGTGGAAGCAGCAAAATTTATCCCAGGAGGTCCAACCCATGCCGTACCATTTCAAAAACCTCGTTTTCGAAGGCGGCGGAGTAAAAGGAATAGCCTACCTTGGTGCCCTTGAAGTTCTCACCGAAAAAAACATCTTACCGAACATCGAAAGGGTAGGGGGCACGTCGGCGGGGGCCATTAACGCGGTGTTGCTGGGTCTCAGCTTCACCCTTGCCGAGGTCCGGGAGATCATGTGGTCGCTCGATTTCAACAAGTTCATGGATGATTCGTGGGGCGTTGTCCGGGATACCGCCCGGCTCATCGAGAAATTCGGCTGGTACAAGGGGGATTTCTTCAGGGATTGGATAGGAAAGCTTATAAAGAAAAAGACCGGGAACGCCAATTCGACGTTCGCGGACATAGAGGCCGCCCGGGCAACGAAGGGATTCAAGTCTTTGTACTTCATGGGAACCAATCTGTCGACGGGTTTTTCGGAGGTTTTCTCGGCGGAGCGAACGCCCGAAACGCGCGTGGCCGATGCGGTGAGAATTTCCATGTCCATACCGCTGTTCTTTGCGGCGAAGCGCAACGCACGGGGCGACGTATACGTGGACGGCGGCGTCCTGGACAACTACCCGGTTAAGCTTTTCGACCGTAAACGATACCTCGCAACCGTCAATTATTCCGTGCCGCCCTATTATTCGAAAATAAATACCGATTTTACCGCGGCAGGCAGGGATTCGGACTTCGTCTACAATAAGGAAACCCTGGGCTTTCGGCTGGATACCCGCGAGGAGATTTCCCTGTTCAGGGATCATGAGGAGCCCGTTCACCGGAAGGTGGATAACTTTTTCGACTACAGCTGGGCCCTCATTCGAACGGTGCTCAATGCCCAGGAGAGCCTCCACCTGCACAGCGACGACTGGATGCGAACGATATACATTGATACCCTTGGCGTGAACACGACCGACTTCAATCTTACCGATCAGAAGAAAAATGATTTAGTAAAGTCCGGCAGGGACGGGGCGGAATTGTATTTAAAATGGTATGACAACTCAGAAACGAAGGCAAACGCGTAGAATGGGCTTATGCCTGGGATTCGCAGGATACTTTGCAGCGGTCTCATTTTAATAGAGAACGTCTAACAAAAATTTGTAAACGGGAGGTATGAAATGAAAAAAGCAGTAGTCGTTGTGCTGGCGCTTTCATCAATGCTCCTATTGTCCACAGCACTCAACTCACAGGGAGGAGCATTCGGAGACCTGATCGATGAGGTAGGTAAGACGATCAACGGATGGAAATGGCAGTCCAATCTGTCCCTCGCGCTCACGGTCTTGGTGGCAGTGCTGGGGGTCGTGATCGTCGGATTCCAGCGCCTTGAATACAAATGGGTAAAAAGTGCCGTGATCATCATGGGTATACTCATTCCCTCGCTCGTCGTAGTAAAAAACACCTGTTTCGACACGGATTATAAAGCAATCGACAAGCTCGTACGGGAAATGAACCGCGACTATTCGCAAATGAAGCTCTACGTTGCGGAGTACAATACTACGACCATTGTGAAGCGAAAAGCGGTGCTGGAGTATCTCATCTTTCAGAAAAGGGACTCTATTTACACCAGGGAAGATGAATTTATTAGAAAAATTTCTGCCGGAATAGCCGCTAACGAGGCAACCACAACTGGTTTATTAACGAGTGCTTATGCAGCGGACGATGCGGCCCCGGAATGGGTAAGCAAGACCCCGGCGGATGATCAGTTTGCGTATTTCGTGGGAATAGGACGGGGAAACAGCATCGATGAAGCCCGGCGGGCGTCTATGGAAAACGGCATCGCACAGATGAGAACGCGGCTGGCCCTTGCCATAGGGACAGAAGGAAATAAATCCGGGTTCCAGGTGGATGCGGCTTCTCTCGCTTTGGAGTCCAAGCAAAAAATCGATGAATACCTGGAGATCGGTGAAGACGGAACATACACATGTTACACGATGCTGAATATTAGCAGGAGAATAATAACTAGCAACGAACTCATGTTCAAGAACTAGCCAGGAGACCGGCGTGCCGGCTCCTTGTCGATCCCTCCCTGCATGCATAATGAATTACTCTTGCGCGCGGGAACGAGAAATCACCCGTCCCCGCGCGTAAAAGTATTACCGTTTGCGCATCCCCGCTCGTATATAGAACTGACCCGCTTGTGAAGCATCGCTTCGGGGAAGGTTGGAAAATTTACCTGTACGAGGCCCCAATGAAAAAATTTTCCGTCTCTTCGATAATTAGTGTAATGAAAAGAAAGTATTATCCCGTCTTCGAGACCGGGGACTACAATATAAACACGGTCGGCATCCGGTCGATAATGAACGATGAGACGGGGGAGGTGCAGGCCGATCGATTCAACGATTGCCTGTGTGTTTTCTACAAAGTGAAGGGTAAGTGGAAGCTCTACACCTATAAGGCCGCGACGGTTCCCGGGATCTATTATTTGCAACATCCCATGCTCCCCGAATTCGGGACAGCGATTCTTGCCCCCGGTTTCTACCGTGGCGCGTACACACTGGGATTGCACTATGGGCTGCCCGCACTCCAGCAGGTAGGCTTGCTCAGGCTCTATCGAGACACGACGCGCGACATGGTGCTGGACCTGGACGGTCGCACCGTCCAGTAAATCGATTGGTCGGGGATCAATATACATTACAGCGTTGACAGGATTGAGCACATTGGGAAATGGAGCGCCGGCTGCCAGGTGCTCCGGTATGGTCCCGAAAGCTTCCGCTATCATGAGTTCCTGGGGCACTACCGGAAGGCGATCAAGCGCGGATGGAGCAATCGGTTCAGCTATGCGCTGGTGCGTGAGAAGGATTTCTCCGGGTAAAAGAATTCATCCGGTTTGGCAATATCCCCTATTGATGCAGCGCCCCCAACACCTGATCAATCAGCGCAATCGTCTCCTCATGGTAACCGCTCGCGGCGAACAGGACGGTCCCATCCATCCCTATGATCACGACGGTCGGGTACTTCGTTACACCAAATCCCTTCGCCGCGTCGGAATACTTGTCGCAGAGAACGGGGATGGTGACCGAGAGCTTCTGGACGAACGGAACGGCGACCTCTGCGCCCTCCTTGTCGGTGGAAACGAGGTAAAAGGCGACGGCGCTCCCGTGCTTTTCGAAAAGCTTCTGCATTTCCGGGAGCTCCTTCTTACACGGTTCGCACCCCGCGAAGTAGAAGCTCACGAGCAGGGGCTTCTGCTGGATCACCGCCTTGCTCAGGACGAGCCTGTTTTTCGAGTCCCGCAGCGTGAAGGAGGGGGCGGTATCCCCCTGCTTAAGCTCCGCGTACAGGACGGTGGAGGAGATGCAGAGGGCGATGAACAGGATCAGGCTTACGGTCGTTTTCATAGGCTCCCGGAAGGCCGCGGCAGGCATATCGCGGCACGCATGTAGTTTCGAATGATGTGCTTCTGATTATTAAATATTGACGCGAAGTCAACAAGTATTTATCTGCTTAAAAAACACCCCCCATACCCCCCCGACGGGGGCAACGACACCTGCCAATGCCAGAAAATGCATATTCTGCCGATTGCTAAAGTCCCCCTCCGGGGGATTTAGGGGGCTTCCTGAGGCAATTTTTGTGATATGGGTAATGATCAGTTACCTAAAGGGGGGATTTACGCGGGTACCCGGAATCCTATTCCGGTACTCGGTTACTTGGGATTTTCACCAGCGACGCCGAGAAGAAATTCACGAACGCGATGCACGCCGCGAGAAGAAACACGTATTGGTAGCCCAGGGTGATCCAGATTGCCCCGCTTACAAGCGCGATGGTGATCGAGAAGATGTGGTCGATCGTCACGCCCATGGTGAGCGTCTGGGAGATGTCGGCGGGCGAAAGCGCGATCTTCCTCATGTAGGTCGCGCGCGCCATGCTTACCGACATGAGGAGCTGGTCGATCACGTAACAGGCGAAGACAATGTACATCGCGACGTCCTCCGTGAAGATATCGCGGGCGAACCCGTAGCCCGCACACACGAAGACGAGGAGCGCCGCCTCGGCCATGAGGATGAAGCGCTCGCCCAGCCGGTCTATGGCGCGCCCCAGCAGGGGCTTGAAGAAGATACCGATAATGCCCCCCGCGGTGAGCAGCGTCGCGACGACCTCCGTGCGCTGGTTGAATATCTTGACGAGCACCCAGGGCGCGAAGGTGAGGAATATCTGCTTGCGGGTGCCGAACAGGATATTCAGCCAGTAGAAGAGCCGGTATTCTTTACGAAGCTTGAAGCGCGTCCGCGCGGGGAGCGGTTTGTCCGGTTTCATGAAAAACATGAGCGCGGACACCGTGAGGAAGCCCGCGGCGGAAATCGTGAACGCGATTGAGAATGAAAAATCGAGATACTTGAACCCGATAAAGATCAGGAAGCTCCCCACGATGGCCGCGAGGTTCATCGCGCCGTTGAACTGGCCCAGGCGGCTTCCGGCGTTGCCCTCGTCGGCGAATTCCATGCCTATGGTCGAGGCGAGGGGCATGAACAGGTGCTGCCCCGTGCTGAAAATGAAAAGCCACAGCAGCATGAAGGAAAAGTCGATCGAGAAAAACCCGACGCAGAGTATCCCCACCGCCGCGAAAAGGTTCGCGAGCGCGGCCATGCGCCGTATGGACAGGAAGGCGAAGAGCGCCGAGAAGAAGATGACGAGAAATCCCGGCAATTCGCGCGGGAATTCCAGGACCCCGCGCTGGAGGTCCGTGATCGAGAAGCTCTCCGCGAGGAAATTGTTAAACACCGAATCGATCACGCTCTGGGAAAAAGCCGCGACAGAGACGGCGATGAAGAACAGCAGGAAATCGCGGCGGATGCGCGGCGGAAGCGTCATGGCGTATTCCAAATCCTCTAATGAATTCCGTGCTTGAGACCTGACGTGATACACGCCGGCCATTCCCGCGTCAAGCAGCTTCCCGGGGCGCGCCGCCCGTCCGGCCCGTTATTCCGTATCGACAATGCGATCGTATCCCACGCGATCCCTGAGCGTCTCCTCCACGGTGGCGCGCGATTCGCGCGCGAACCGGAGGCACACGCCGCAATCGGAGCTCAGGTGGCGCGGAATGGGGATAAGCTTCACGGGCACGCCCGCCCGCTTGAGCAGGTTTTCGGCGTGCATGGCGTGGCTGACCGATTTGAAAAGGATGATGCTATAAGCTTCGGGCACGATCCGCCTCCGGCGTGTTGAAATCTGACGGTGTTATGACGCGGCGGGGCGAATGATTTCAAGCGCTTTTTCCGCGATTTCGATGCGCGCTCTTTGAGCGGCAGCGGCGATGGTTTCGCCGTCGGCGTGGATGGGAAGGATTGCGGCATACCCGGATTTTTCAAGGCCCATTCTGCCGCCCCGCCGAAATTGCCTTGACGAAGAATCGAATTTCAATTACTAGTAATATGCTTCCATATAAGGACTCCGGGCGAACACAATGAAAATTTCGACGAGGCTTCGATACGGATTGCGCATGATGATGGATCTCGGTGCGCGCGATGGCGCAGGTCCCATCCTTCTACGAGAGATTGCCAGGGACGAATGCATTTCCGAAAAATACCTGAGCCAGATCATCATTCCGCTTAAGGCGCACGGCCTGGTGGCTACATTCAGGGGCGCCCATGGGGGGTACATGCTGGGGCGGCCCGCGGCCGATATCCCGGTGCGGGAAATCGTCGAGGCGCTCGAGGGGACCATCGAGCTCGTCGACTGCGTGGAAAGCCCGGCGGCATGTTCGCGTTCAGGGGACTGCGTTGCCAGGGAGTTCTGGGAGGGACTGGGGGGGGCGATGCGCGGTTACCTGGAATCCGTAACGCTCGATGAACTGGTGCGCAAGCTGAAGGCGCGCAGGGGCGAACCCGCGCACCAGGGGAGCTATTCCATTTAACTGGGGCCTTTGCGCGTATTTTTGCTCGATTTGCGTTACCGCGCGGAAAACCTTGACAGAAGTGTGTATTATTGAATAGTGCCGTATTCTATTGAAAGAGCGATGCGCCATGATCATTACGCTGAACGGCCGTAAAGTGGAGTTCGACGGGAAGATTTCCGTAAAAGGGCTCATTACGGCCAGGGGCCTTAAGACCGATTCGCTGGTAGTCGAGAAGAATCGTTCCATCGTTCCCCGGGACGAATGGGACTCGGTAATGGTCGAGGAGGGGGACACCCTCGAGGTGCTCTCGCTTGTCGGAGGGGGCTGATGGACGATGTGCTGAAGATCGCGGGGCGTGAAATCCGGAGCCGGTTCCTCCTGGGGACGGGTAAGTTCCCGTCGCATACGGTGATGCGTGACACGATAGTCGCGTCGGGCTCGCATATCGTGACCGTCGCGGTGCGGCGCGTCGACCCCGACGCCGGGTCCGAGAACATGCTCGAATACGTGCCCTCCGGATGCATACTCATGCCCAACACCTCGGGTGCGCGCAACGCCGACGAAGCGGTGCGCATTGCCCGGCTCGCCCGCGCCATGGGATGCGGGGACTGGATCAAGATAGAGGTGATATCGGACAACCGCTACCTGCTCCCGGATAACGCGGAGACGATTCGCGCGACCGATATACTCGCGAAGGAGGGTTTCGTGGTGATGCCCTACATGAACCCCGACCTGATGGACGCGCGAAGGCTCCGCGACGCGGGGGCCGCGTCCGTGATGCCCCTGGGGGCGCCCATTGGCACGAACAAGGGCCTGCGCATGCGCGAGATGATCTCGATCCTCATAGAGGAAATGGACCTGCCGGTTGTCGTCGATGCGGGGATCGGGCTTCCCTCGCAGGCGGCCGAATCGATGGAGATAGGGGCGGACGCCGTCCTCGTGAACACCGCGGTCGCGACGGCGAAGGACCCCGCGCGCATCGCCAGGGCGTTTGCGATGGCGATCCAGGCGGGACGCGAGGCCTACCTCGCCGGTCCGGGATCGATTAAAAAATACGCGGAGGCCTCGTCGCCGCTCACCGGGTTCCTCCGGTGAGGCCCCTTCCATAGGAACACTCATGTCATTCTTCGAGACCATAGAACGCTACAGGGATTTCGACTTTGCCGACGCGATCGGGCGCGCGGGAGAGGCCGATATCGCGCGCGCGCTTTCGGCGGAGAGGCCCGGCCCGGAGGACTTCCTCGCACTGCTTTCGCCCGCGGCGGAGGGCCGGCTGGAGGACATGGCGCGCAAGTCGCAGGAGATCACGCTCCGGCAATTCGGGCGGGTCATCCAGCTCTACGCACCGCTGTATATAAGCAACTACTGCGTGAACGAGTGCGCCTATTGCGGCTTCCGGCAGGGAACTCAAATCCCCAGGATGAAGCTAACCATGGAGGAGATAGAGCGCGAGGCGCGCATCATAGCCGCGACCGGGATACGCCACATCCTCGTGCTTACGGGCGAATCCCGCCGGGAATCGCCGGTTTCCTATATCGGCGAGAGCATCGAGCTGCTCAGGGAACACTTCTCCTCGGTTTCCGCCGAGGTGTACCCGGTGGACGAGCCTGAATACGCGGAGCTCGTCGCCTCCGGCCTTGACGGGCTCACCATCTACCAGGAGACCTACGACGAAAACGTGTACGACGCGCTTCACCGCGGTCCCAAGCGGGATTACCGCTGGCGGCTCGACGCGCCCGAGCGCGCCTGCGCCGCGCATGTGCGTACCGTCGGGGTCGGGGCGCTCTTGGGCCTTGCGGACTGGCGGAGGGACGCCTTCCTTACCGGGTTGCACGCCGCCTGGCTCCAGGACCGCTTTCCCGAGATCGAGGTGAGCGTATCCCTGCCGCGCCTCCAGCCGCAGGAAGGGCATTATACCTCCCCGCACGAGGTAGGCGACAAAGAGCTCGTGCAGATCATGTGCGCGTTCCGCCTGTTCATCCCCAGGGCCGGCATCACGGTCTCCACGCGGGAGCGCGGCTACATGCGCGACAACCTCGTAGGCCTGGGGGTTACGCGCATGTCCGCGGGATCGCACACAGAGGTGGGCGGATACGCCCAGGGCCCCCGGACCACCGGGCAGTTCGAGATCGCCGACCACCGGAGCGTGGAGGAGGTGAGCGCCATGATCTATTCCCGCGGGTACCAGCCGGTCTTCAAGGACTGGCAGAACCTGTAACGATCGGCGCGTCCGGATGCCGATCGCGTATCGGCCCCCGGCCCGAAAAATATTTCTCTCCCGCGCGGCCGCCGGACGGGGCATGTAAATAAAATGGAACGAAACAGCGAACAGGAAACCCGCGAGCGCGCAAACGACAGGAGCAACTCCTTCGCGGTGAACCTGGGACTCGTGTCCAATATCGTGCTCGCCTTCCTCAAGGTGTTCTTCGGCATGCTCGGGCACAGCCCGGCACTCCTCGCGGACGGCATCAACTCGACCTCGGACGTGGCGTACTATATCGCGACGAAGATATTTCTAAGATTGTCGGTCGAGCCCGCGGACCACGAGCATCCCTACGGGCACCGGCAGATGGAGAGCATCGCCTCGGTGGTGGTGGGCGCGTTCATCCTGAGCACCGCGGTCGCGATCTTCTGGAACGCGCTCGACGGGGTGTACGATGCGCTCGTGCGGCATACGCCCGCGCCGGAAACCCCGCTCATTACGCTCGGGATCGCCCTTTTCACGATATGCCTGAAAATAGCGCTCACCCTGGTGACGAAGCGAATCGGCGCCAAAACCAACAACAGCGCCATCCGCGCGCTGGCGTTCGACCACATCAACGACATATTCGCATCGCTCGCCGCGGCCGTGGGCATCTATTTCGGCCGCGAGGGGTTTCCCTGGGTTGACCCGCTCGCCGGGGGCGTGGTCGCCTTGTTCATACTGCGCACGGGGATCAACATCATCCGGGAATCGGCCCTTGCGCTCATGAGCACGGCGCCTGCCACGGAGCTCACGCAGCGGATAACCGGCGTCGCGAAGGGAATCCCGGAGATCAGCGGCATAGAGCGGATACGCGTACATACGTTCGGACAATACCTCGTCGTCAACATCGACATCTGCATAGACGGTTCGAGGACCATTCGCCGTGGCGATGAAATCTCGACGATGCTTGAATCGCGCCTAGTCGCGGAAATCGATGAAATCGTGGACGTACACGTGCATTACCATCCGGGAGACGGCGCCTGCGAGGAGGGTTACGGGACGCGGTAACCGGCGCCCCGAATCCGCCCGCCGGAAAAAACGGTTTACATCGCGACCGGACCCCATTCCATGTTACCAGCCGCGCTGGTTCGCGGAGATGCGTAACAGCATTTGGGGGCCGATATAACTGTACGATGAAAAACTTTTTCTATAACCTCACGCCGGACATCATCCTCAGGGCCCTCGAGCAAAGCGGCCTGGAGCCCACGGGACACTGCATGGCGCTCAACAGCTACGAAAACCGGGTCTACGACCTGAAGCTCGAGGACGGCACCCACGTCGTCGCGAAGTTCTACCGCCCGGGCCGCTGGTCCCGGGAGCAGATACTCGAGGAGCACGAGTTCCTGATCTCGCTCAGGGACGACGAGATCCCGGTCTGCGCGCCGCGCGGCTTCGCGGACGGGGCGACCCTGCACGAGATCGAGGGCATCTATTACGCGATCTGGCCGCGCACGGGCGGGAGGGTGCCCGACGAGCTCTCCGACGAGGTGCTGGGCATCCTGGGCAGGACGCTCGCGCGGATCCACAACATGGGCGCCTCGAAGAACGCCGTGTACCGTATCGCCCTCACCGGCGAAACCTATGGGCTTAAGCCGCTCGCGTTCCTCCAGGAGAACGGGTTTCTTCCCCCGCACTGCGCGGGGCGCTACGCGGACGCCGTCCACGAGATCGTGAAGCTCTACGACGAACTGCGCCGGGACGTTCCCTTTCACCGGATCCACGGCGATTGCCACCTGGGGAACCTTTTACACGGCGCGGAGGGCTGGTACTTCCTCGATTTCGACGACTTTCTCAACGGTCCCGCCGTTCAGGACGTGTGGATGATGGTCCCCGCCCGGGATCGCGAGGGGCTCCGCCAGCGCGAGGTGTTCCTGGAGGCATACGGTCAGTTCAGGGAGTTCGACCGCTCCACCCTGAGGCTCATCGAGCCGCTCAGGGCGCTCAGGTATATCAACTACGCGGCCTGGATCGCGCGACGCTGGGAGGACCCCGCCTTCCCGCGCGCCTTTCCCCATTTCGGCACCGTCCAGTACTGGGAGGAATGCACCGCCGACCTCGAGGAGCAGATAAAATATTTCCACGAGACCGTGGAGGATATCCCGGAGGGACTGCGAAGGGAACAGGACGCGAACGGGAAACAGGAGGAGCTCACGAACAAGGACTATTTCTGGGACTGGGAGGACAAGTAGTATCGGCGCCCCGCGCGGAACTTCCTTGACATGCGCCGTCTTTAAAGGGAAACTAAAAACAAGGGATCGCATCCGTCGGCGATTAAATTCCGTGGGGGAAAGAAATCGTGAAAACCAAGAAGGTGCTGACGCGGGTATTAATGGGACTGGCGGCGCTCGTCATCGTGCTTGTCGCCTGGGCATGGTTTACCACCTATCATCCCGCTGCTATCGAGAGCGAAAAAGTGAACTGCGCCGGGGAGGCGCCCGTGCTCGCGCCCGGTCAGAAGCTCAAGGTGCTCAGCTGGAACATCCAGTACATGGCAGGGAAGAACTACGTATTCTTTTACGATCTTTTCGACGGCTCGGGACCCGATGAAAGGCCGTCGCCCGCCGATATTACCGCGACCTTCAACGAGACCGCCCGCGTAATCAGGGCCGAGGACCCCGACGTAATTTTGTTGCAGGAGATCGACGACGGCTCGAAACGCACCGATTACGAAAACCAGCTCAAGAGGCTGCTCGCGCTTCTCCCGTCCTCGTACGCCTGCCAGGCGAGCGCCTGGTACTGGAAGGCGGCCTATGTGCCGCACCCGCGCATCCGGGGCGCCGTGGGAATGAAACTCGCCATAATTTCGAAATACAAGATATCGTCGGCGACGCGCCACCAGCTTGAGCTTATCCCGGGCGATCCGGTCACGATGCTCTTCAATTTCCGGCGCGCGGTGCTCGAGGTCCGCCTGCCGGTCAGGGGCGGGAAGGATTTCGCGTTCCTGACCACGCACATGGACGCGTTCGCCCAGGGCACGAACACGATGGAAAAGCAGACGCAGCAGGTGAGGGCGATCCTGGACACCCTGAGCGCCGAGGGAAACCCGTGGATGATCGGCGGCGATTTCAACCTGCTTCCCCCGGGCGGCGCCTATGAGGCGCTCCCTCCCGACCAGCGCGTGTATTTCAATCCTAAAACCGAGGTCGAGCTGATATTCAAGGCATACCGGTCCGTACCCTCGTACGCCGAGGCGAACAGTCCCGATGCGAAGCGCTGGTATACCCATTTCCCGAACGATCCCGCGGTTAAGGGCCCGGACAGGATAATCGACTATTTGTTCTATTCGAATAATGTAAACCTGGGGACCCACTACGTGCGCCGCGACGACACCTTGAAAATATCGGACCACCTTCCCCTCGTCGCGGATGTGACTGTTCCGAAACAATGAGTCCCGGTATCGCGAAAGAAATGGATGCGAGAATTGGAGCATGGGTGATATAAAGAGCAGGCTGTCGGCATTGCAGGGAGAGATTTACGGCGGTTTCGCCGCCATGCTCGTCTCGCTGCCGTCTTCGATCGCGTTCGGGATCATCATTTACTCGCCAATGGGCGCGGAATTCGCGTCGCGCGGGGCGATGGCGGGCGTGGTGGGCGCGATAATGCTCGGCCTGATCGCGCCGCTCACGGGCGGGACCCCGGGGCTCGTCTCCGCACCGTGCGCACCGGCCGCCGCGGTGCTTTCCGCGTTCGTGCTGGGAGTCACCGCGAACGGAACCGGCACCGATATTGCCGCAACGCTCCCCTCCATGATTCTCCTCGTAATCATGGCCTGCGGACTGCTGCAGGTGTTCCTTGGTCTCGTGGGCGGGGGTCGCTTTATCAAGTACATTCCGTACTCCGTCGTATCCGGCTACCTGAGCGGCGTGGGCCTGCTCATAATACTCGGCCAGCTTCCAAGGCTATTCAGCGTTCCCGGAGGAGGCATGACGCTCTGGAAGGGACTCGCCACGCCGGACGCGTGGAACCTGCAGGGCCTTTCCGTGGGATTGGTGACAATCGTCGTTATGGTGGTTTCACAGCAATTAATCCGCAAGGTGCCCGCGGCCATACTCGCCCTCGTCGCGGGGATTGCCTCCTACTGGGCTTTTGCGCTGTACTATCCGGCAATGGCCACCCTGATGGGAAACAGCCTCGTCGTGGGACCCGTGGCCACGGGGACGGACGCGTTTTTCCAGACGATCGTCAATTCCTACGGATCCCTCGCATCGGTAAGCCCGTCGCTTATTCCCACCATCGCGGTCACGGCGATCACCCTTGCGGTGTTGCTCTCGATCGATACATTGAAGACGTGCCTGGTGCTGGACGCGATGACAAGATCGCGTCACGATTCCAATCGCGAGCTTTTCGGACAGGGGATCGCGAACATAGGCTCGTCGCTCGCCTGCGGTATCGCGGGCGCCGGTACCATGGGCCCCACGCTGGTAAACGCGGGCAGCGGAGGGCGGCGCAGGCTCTCGGGCGTGCTTGCGGGTTTGTTTTCCGTGCTCGTGCTGCTTTTCCTGACTTCTTCCATATCGTGGGTGCCGCTGCCGGCGCTTGCGGGCATCCTCGTGGTTATCGGCGCGCGCATGATCGATTTCAAGAATTTATATCTCTTAAAACACCGCAGCACCCGGTTCGATTTCCTGGTATACCTCGCGGTGGTCGTCACGGCCCTTTACCTGAACCTGATCGCCGCGGCGGGCATGGGAATCGTTCTTTCCATACTCATTTTTCTCCGGGACCAGATGCGCCAGCCGGTAGTGCGCAGGAAAGTATTCGGAAATCAGTTCTATTCGCGCAAACACAGGATCCCGCTCCAGCGCGAAAT
This sequence comes from Spirochaetota bacterium, assembly GCA_004297825.1. Taxonomy (NCBI): domain Bacteria; kingdom Pseudomonadati; phylum Spirochaetota; species Spirochaetota bacterium. The sequence continues at coordinate 91,133 of SCSX01000015.1, read as the reverse complement.
ACTCAATGCGCGCGGCGAGGACATCCTGATCGTCGAACTTCAGGGTCCGCTTTTTTTCGGCACCTCGGACCAGCTCATGACGGAGATAGAACCGCACCTCGAAAAATCGCGCTACCTCATTCTCGACATGCGGAGGGTGGCCGCGGTCGATTACACGGCCGTGCATCGCATCGACCAGATTGAGCAGACGGTAAGCGCGAACGGGGGCGAGCTTATATTCACCTCGGTCCCCATCAACCTGCCGACCGGTCAGAACGTGCAGGCGTACCTTTCGCGGCTGGGACTATCTCAGGCCGGAAGGAATATCCGCTACCTCGGCAGCCTGGACGAGGGGATTCAGTGGGCCGAGGACCGCATCCTCGAGTCCGTGAACTCGTGCCTGGGTGATGCGGACCTTCCGCTCGACCTTGCCGCGTTCACCTTTTTCCTGGAAACGGACCGGCGGGTGATCGAAGGGCTCAATGGCATCATGGAAGAGAAGCGCTACGCGCCGGGCGAGATGATTTTCGGGCACGGCGACGAGGGCAGGGAAATATTTTTTATCAGGAAGGGTTCGGTCCGAATCGACCTTCCCCTTTCCGGCGGCATGTCGGAGCACCTTGCAACCTTCGGGAAGGGCGACTTTTTCGGGGATATGGCGTTTCTCGTCAAGGGGGGCCGCTCCGCCAATGCCGTCGCGGAGGATGAGGCCTGGCTTTACGTGATGACGCGCGCCTCATTTGACGCGCTGTGTGAAATAGACCACCGCTTCGGGGAAACGGTGTACCTCAAGCTCGCGTCGGCGCTGGCAAAACGATTACGGCAGACCGATGTGATTATCAAGACGCTGGTCGAGAATTAAAATGCGCACTATCTGCGCCTGCCGCGGCCTGGAATCGGGCATCGCAGTCCACGGACGGATATTTCTTACACCGGGCTAAATCTGGTAATCCCGGGACGGTAAAGAAAAATGAACCCGTTCTCTCTTATAAACATATTTTCCGCGATCATGTGCGCTTCCCTCGGGGTCTTTTCGCTGCGTCTGGATCCGCGCGCGCGGCTTAACCGGCTCTCCCTGGCCACATGTTTGTGTTTCTCACTGTGGGGATTCTGCTACGCGTTTCTTCATGCCGCGCCCGCCCGCGATGATCTCCTGTTCTGGTACGGCTTGAGCGCCCCGGGGTGGTGCCTGTTCAGCGGGTTCGCACTTCACTACGTGCTCACGCTCACCGGAAAGCATTCGCTCCTGGCCAGATCCTGGGTATACCTCGCGCTCTATGCTCCGGGCCTCGTTTTCACGCTCAAGCAGATCACCGGCGAAATGTACGCGGCGGATTTTATCCGCGTGGGGTTCGGATACGCCGAGGTCCCGATGACGGACAGTCCGTGGTTCTGGCTCTTTATCGCATACCAATCGGGATACGCGCTCGCGGGAATCGTGCTCATCTATCTCTGGGGAAAAAGGGCGCCGGCCCGGCGGGAGAAAAAACAGGCGCGCGTGCTCGTGGTCACCTCCGTTTCTGCGCTTACATTCGCCTTCTTCACCGACATCATACTGCCGGCCATACATCATTTTACTGTGCCGGCGCTTTCGCCGATTTTTATTTTCATATGGGCGTTCGGCATCTGGTATTCCATCCGGCGCTACCGCTTCATGTCCATCAACCTGTCTGACGTCTCGGACGAGGTCGTGTACCGGATGCGGGACCTGCTCGTACTCACAGATACCCGTGGAATTATTATCAAGACCAATCCCCAGATCGAAAAGATACTGGGGTTCGATATCCGGCGAGAACCGGGAACGCGCTTCCACGCCCTTTTAAAAGACGGCGAGCGGGCGGGCAGGGCGTTCGACGCGATGATAAGCAGCCGGACCCCGAGGTTCGAAATTATAGGCGAATTCATAACCTCGACGGGAGAATTCATCCCCGCGGAAATTCGTGCCTCGATCATCCAGGACGAATTCGGAGATCCACAGGGGGTGGTGATAATCGGCAGCGATCTCAGGGAGAAGCTTCAATTGCGGAAAGAGATCAGGGAGCGGACCGCCGCCGAGGACATATTACGTATGAAAAATGCCGCGATTGAAAAAGAGCTCGGGCACGCGCAGAGAATTCAAAAAGCGCTGCTGCCGGTGTCCGTCCCGGAACACACGTGCATCCGGATCGGTTCCCGGAGCGACACCGCCGCGGCGATTGGCGGCGATTATTTCTCCTTCACGGAATTCGATTCGGGGGATCTTGGCGTCTTTATCTGCGATGTTTCCGGGCATGGCGTATCCGCGGCGCTGTTTCTCTCGCTCGTCAAATTCGAGTTCGACCGGATATGCCGGATTTGCGGGGATCGCCCGAAATCCTTCATGGAGGAGCTTAACCGCGATCTTATCGTGAACATGCAAAACTACTTCCTTACCGCGGTGTACGGGATATTCACGTTTTCCCGGGAAGACGATTCGGCGGAATTCATATTTGCGCGGGGAGGGCACCCGGCCCCGATCGTGCATCGGGCCGCCACGGGGGGGATCGAGGAATTGAACTGCGGCGGAACCCTGATAGGACAATTCAGGAGCGCCTGTTTCGACGAAACAAGGGTACGCCTGCGAAGGGGCGACCGGGTTTATCTCTATACCGACGGCGTAGTTGAAACCAGGGATTGCGAAAGAAGATTTTTCGGGGTCGAAGGCATGATGCCGATACTCAGGGACAACGGCGTCGCATCGCTCGATGCGACGCTTGACGCCGTGATCGGCGGTCTGACCGCCTTTCGCGGCGGTGGTCCGGTCGAGGATGACATCGTCATCCTCGGTTTCGAGATTAAATAAGCGGGGAACTGGCCATCGTCAAGAAGAAAGGCGGGTGCGCAGCCCCTGAAAACGCCCCACAGTGCTCCCTGCGGTCTCGCAACAGTCTACTATTAATTATTATTTGACTAATATGCTTAAAATATGCACATAGATACATATGAGAACAACAATAAATATTGACGATTCATTAATCAAGAAGGCTTCATCTCTCACCGGAATAGACGAAAAAACGACTCTTGTCCGCCTCGGCCTTGAGGCCCTTATTAAGAAAGAGAACAGCAGGCGTCTTGCGAAGCTCGGTGGGACAGAGAAGTCATTGACTACGGTACGAAGAAGAAGGAACGATTTCTAAGCCTATGGTCCTTGTTGACACATCCGTCTGGATCGAACACTTTAAGAAGGGCCATCCACGGTTGATAGAACTGCTTAACAATGCCGATGTGGTAATTCATCCTTTTATAATCGGGGAACTCGCATGCGGAACTCTTAAAAACCGCAAAGAAATCCTGAACCTGTTGCAAACACTTGATTCGTCGCCTGAAATAGCCCTTCAGGAAATATTGCGTTTTATCGAGATGAATAAACTTCAGGGTAAGGGAATAGGATTCATAGACATCAACCTTCTCGCATCCTCTTTACTATCGGATTGCGTGTTATGGACTAATGATAAGAGGTTGCATGGCATCGCTCACAAGATGGGTATAGCATATCAAGGATAAATTCAGCGTTTTAGTGGGCAAAAAGGCGGGGTCTCAAAACCCCGCCTTTTCGCGTTCCTCATGCAGGTGACGAGGGGCTCGAACCCCCAGCCTGCGGTTTTGGAGACCGCTGCTCTACCAATTGAGCTAGTCACCTGTACGTGTCCCACATAAGGCCCCGCTCATGGGAGTGTCAAGTTTTTTTTCCGCGCCGGGGCGGCGGGTGTTTATGCTTCGTAGCCGCGCGTTTCAACGCGCGGTTTCATTCCCGCCGATCAGTAGTATTCGCCGCTTATGGCGAGGTCTTCGAAGAGATACTTCTGGCTGTCCTCGCTCTGACGGAACTCGACCGGGTATTTTCCGTCGAAGCACGCCGCGCAGAACTGCATCTCGGGGCGGTCGATCGCCGCGAGCATGTTCTCGCGCGTGAGGTACTCGATGGACTCGACGCGGAGATATTTGCGAATCTCCTCGATGGAGTGCGACGAGGCGATGAGCTCGCTTCGCGTGGGAATATCGATGCCGTAGAAGCACGGGAACATGGTGGGCGGGGACGATATGCGCACGTGTATCTCGACCGCGCCCGCGTTGCGGAACATCTTTATGATCTTGCGCATCGTGGTGCCGCGCATGATGGAATCGTCCACGATCACGAGCTTCTTTCCCGCCACGGCCGAGCGCACGACGTTGTACTTGATCTTGGCCCCGAAGTCGCGGATCTTCTGCGACGGCTCGATAAAGGTCCGGCCTATGTAATGGCTCCGGATCATACCGTTTTCGTAGGGGATTCCCGATTCACGGGAATAGCCCAGCGCCGCGCAGGTCGAGGAATCGGGAATGGGCACGACGATGTCGGCGTTCGCGGGCGATTGCTTGGCGAGGGTGCGTCCCAGCTGGATGCGCATGTCGTGGACCGAGTTTCCGAAAATGATGGAATCGGGCCTCGAGAAGTAGATGTATTCGAAGATGCACAGCGCCTGGTCGTGCTTCTCGAACGGGAAGTAGGAGCGCACGCCGTTTGCAGTAATCTCCACGAGCTCTCCCGGCTGGATTTCGCGCACGTATTCCGCGTCGATGATGTCGAAGGCGCAGGTCTCGGATGCGACCACCCAGGCGTCGTCGAGCTTTCCCAGCACGAGCGGCCGGAAGCCGTACGGATCCCTGACGGCGTAAATGGCGTTCTGGTTCATGACCAGAAGCGAGTAGGCCCCCCGGATCTGCTTGAGCGAGCGTATGAGCGCTTCGAGAAAATCGCTTATCCCGGAGCGCGCCATGAGGTGCACGATTATCTCGGTGTCTATCGAGGTCTGGAAGATAGAGCCCTGGCGCTCCAGGTCGAACCGGATATCCCCCGCGTTCACGAGGTTCCCATTGTGCGAAAGCACTATCGGCCCCAGAATCGAATCGGCGCGAAGGGGCTGGGCGTTCCTGAGAAAGGACGAGCCCGTCGTCGAATAGCGGTTGTGCCCTATCGCCATGTGTCCCGACAGGCTTTCAAGGTGTTCCTCTTTGAAGATGTCGACGACCTTGCCCATGCCCGCGTAACGGAAGATGTGCATCCCGTCCGAGGAGGCGATCCCCGCGGACTCCTGGCCGCGATGCTGGAGGCGGTACAGGCCCAGGTAGGTCAGGTTGGATGCCTGCGGTGTTCCGAATATGCCGAAAACGCCGCACTCCTCGCGCGGCTTGTAACTATTCAAATAGTGTCCAAGACACCCTGGTTTCATATTTTCTCTTCGATTGGGGGATTTGATATCGCTACCCGGTCTTTAGAACTAATTAGCCGACTTGTAAAGTACTTTTAACCTGGATATGCATTTTTAACATATCTGAAAAAGACCTCGCAGACAACGTAGCGCATGGGAAAGGGAAAACAATATTTAACTGCCTGATAGTTGCACGTGCGGCGCCGAATCTGTCCGGGAATCAGGACGCAAAGATCACCGCGAGTATCCTGGCCGGCTTGTCCCCCGCGCAGGCCACTTTATGAGGGGTGGTCGAATCGTAATAAATGCTGTCGCCCGGCTCGAGCGTATCGGTATATTCGCCCAGGCGAACCTCGATCTTGCCCTCCAGGACGAACAGGAATTCCTCGCCTTCATGGTTGTAGGGAACGCCCTGCGTGGAGACCGGTTCCAGGGTGACCAGGAAGGGTTCCATGCGCCGGTTGATCTTGTCCGGGGCGAGCGATTCGTAGGAATATCCGTATCGGACCCCTTCCTTGGACGCGACGCGCGAGGTGGGCGTGCGTTCGTGCGTGCGCACGATGGTGAAAGGGGCGGTCCCCACCTGGTTGAACAGGGTGCCGATCTCCACGTCGAGCGAATGCGCGATCTTGATTATGGCGCCCAGCGGCGGCGATATCAGGTGATTTTCGAGCTGGGAGAGAAAGGCGGTTGAAAACCCGGTCCTGTCGGCGATGTCCTTGAGCGCGAGGCCTTTCGCCTCCCGTGTCGCCTTGATCTTTTCGCCGACCTTTACCTCTTCCGCAGCCATGAGCATTCTCCAATCGTGGTATAATCGCCTGTGTTCAAGGTATCGGGTCTCTTCTTGCACGTCAATTAAAGTTTCACGCGGGCATTCCGCCGGGGGGACCGGCGATATCCTCGATAAAATTGATGTTATGAAACACGTGGGAGGGGTCCGTGAACCGGCGTATCTCGTCCTCCGGGATCCTCCGGACGTTCACCGCGGGAAATATCCGGATGATCTGCCTCCGGTTCTCCTCTATGGCGCTGCACAGGGGATCGATGCATGCCCGGGAATAAAACGCGTGAAGGGGCTCGTAGAATTCATTTACGCAGGGCACGATTACGTCATGGGTGCCGATAAACGTACCCATGTAACGGATCAGGCCGGCGGACAGGAACGGCATGTCGCAGGCGGAGATGAAGCTGTAAGGCCCGGCCGCATGGAGGAGGGCAGAGTATATCCCGCCTATGGGGCCGTGGGCGGGTACGGCATCGGGTATACATTCGAGGCCCAGATACGCGAACTTGGCGGACTCGTCGGCGACGATGACGATCCGGTCGAACACCAGGGAGAGCGTGCCAATGACGTGCTCTATCAGGGGCTTCCCCTCGTAGGGATAAAGGGATTTGTCGCGGCCGAACCGGCTGCTCTTGCCCCCGGCGACGATATAGGCGGTCACTCCCTCGATTCGCTGGTCCATATTTCCTTGACACGCGGCCCTGGTTTTGCGTTAATCGGATTATGCCACATATCATTTCCATCGTGGGCAGGTCCGGGTCGGGCAAAACCACGCTTATTGAAAGGCTTTTGCGTCATTGGGGCGAAGGCGGGCTTAAAATTGCAATCATTAAACACATGAAGCATGATTTCACCGTCGACACCCCCGGAAAGGACACCTTCCGCTACCGCGAGGCGGGCGCCGCCGCGAGCATCATAACGAACGACCGGGATTATGCGGTCATGGCATCCAACGTGGACGCCCTTTCGCCTGTCGATCTCGCGCAGCGATTCTTCCCTGCGTTCGATCTCGTCATCATCGAGGGCTACAAGGAGGGCGATATCACCAAGATCGAGGTTATCGGCGACTCGCCGGAGGGTCCCCTCGATACCTCGGGCGTGAGAAACATCACGGCGCTGGTCACCGATACTGCCGTCAGGGACAAAAGACCCGTGTTTCGCAGGGACGATATCGGCGGGGTCGCACGCTTCATCGAGGAGCTATGGCGGGCTTAAGCCTGTATACCGGCAACCGCCTGGAGATTCTCGCCGGGGCACTGGCCCAGGTCACGCGCGCACCGTGTGCGCACCCGTTCACCCCGGAGACGATAATCGTGCAGAGCCGCGGCATGGAGCGATGGCTCTCGCTCGAGCTTGCGGCCCGCAACGGTATCTTCGCCAACGCACGGTTTCCGTTTCCCAACATCGCCATCGAGGATATCTTTTCGCGCGTGATCGGCGAACCGGCGGACGAGGCTTCTTTCTCCCGCGAATCGATCACCTGGAAATTGATGCGGCTTCTCCCGGAATGCGCTCCCCGGCCGGGTTTCGCCCTGGTGCGCTCGTACCTTGGGAAGGACAACGACCATCTCAAACGCTTCCAGCTGGCGACCCGCCTCGCCGACGTCTTCGACCAGTACATCACCTTCAGGCCGGATATCGTGACCTCGTGGGAAGAAGGGGAAGACGGCCAGTGGCAGGCGGAGCTCTGGCGCGCCCTTGCGGGTACGGGGGCACGTTCCCACCGGGCGGCACGGCGGGCCCTGTTCTTCGAGAGGCTGGGCGCATCGGATGACGCGGCGTCGTTCCTTCCCGAACGGGTCTCGGTGTTCGGGATTCCCTCGCTGCCGCCCTTTCACATGGAGGTGCTCTCCGCCATCTCCCGGTACGTCGATGTACGCCTGTTCGTCCTGAGCCCCACGCCGGAGTTCTGGGCCGATATACGTTCCGATACGGAAATCGCGCGGATCGCGCGAAGGTCGCCGGGCGGGCCCATGTCCGCCGAAGACCTGCACCTTGAGAAGGGAAACAGTCTGCTCGCCTCCCTGGGAAAATCGGGGAGGGAGTTCCAGGAACTGGTGACAACGCTCGATACGGGAGAGGCGTCGTTTCCCTTATACGAGCCGCCGGGTGCGGGTACCATGAGGGGAAGCATCCAGAACGACATTTTTCGGGTGAGTGATCCGGGGGCGCCGGATTTCGTGGAGGGCGCAGGGGTGAATCCGGCGGAGCGGCGGTTCCCCGCGCCGGACGACCGCAGTGTAATCGTGAACTCCTGCCACAGCGCCATGCGCGAGGTGCAGGTTCTCCGCGACGCGCTGCTGGAGATGTTCGAGCGTTGTGCGGGGCTGGAGCCCCGCGACGTGCTGGTGATGACGCCGGATATCGAGGAATACGCGCCCTTCATCGGGGCCGTCCTGGGCGACGACACGGCGGGCGACCGCGCGATTCCCTTCACGATCGCCGATCGCGGGATACGCAAGGCCAGGCGATTTATCGATTCCTTCTTCACCTTCTTCGATTTCCTACATAAACGGTTCGAGGCCAGCGCCGTACTCGATTTCCTTGAATTTGAAGATGTCCGATCGCGCTTCGGGATCGAGGAGCACGATATTCCGCTCCTGCGCGATCTTGCGGAAGGGTCGGGCGTGCGTTGGGGGCGGGACGCGGGCTGGCGGAAGAGGGAGGGATTCCCGGAATTCCATGAGCATTCCTGGCGCTTTGGTATCGAGCGCCTGCTGCTCGGGGTCGCCATGCCGGGCCGGGAGGAACGGATTTTCAGGGGAATCCTGCCCTGCGATACGATCGAGGGAAGCGGGGCCCAGGTGCTCGGGCGATTTATCGATTTCTGTGAAACGCTGTTTCAGGCTGTCGACACCCTGGACACGGCGAGAACGCTTTCCGGGTGGAAGGAAGCGCTGACCGGGATACTGGACAGGCTTTTCCTGGCCGGCGAAGACGCGCGCGATGACGAGGCGATGCTCCGGTCCGCCGTCGCGCGACTCTCGCTTATCGGCGAACGGACGGGTTACGGGGATATCCTCGACGCGAGGGTGGTCGTCGCGTGGCTCCTGGGGGCGGTGGGCGAGTCATTCGATAGCGGCGGTTTCCTGGGGGGCGGCGTGACCTTCAGCGCGATGCTCCCCATGCGCAGCATTCCCTTCCGGGTCATCTGCCTTATCGGCATGAACGACGGGGCGTTCCCACGGGCCGTCAGGGCGCCGGCCTTCGACCTCGTTTCGCGCGCGCCCCGCCCGGGCGACCGGTCCATCCGGGACGAGGACCGCTACACCTTCCTGGAGACCCTGTTATCGGCGCGGGAGACGCTGTATATCAGCTACGTAGGGCAGAGCAGCAGGGATAACAGCGAAATTCCCCCCTCGGTGTGCGTGAGCGAACTGCTTGACTATATCGATGCCGCCTTCACGGGACCGGGAAAGGGCGCGCGGGAATGGCTGGTGAATCGGCACCCGCTCCAGCCGTTCAGCGCGCGTTACTTCTCCGGGAGGGACCGGCTGTTCAGCTATTCGGCGATGCAGGGGGAGACCTGCCGGGCGCGTGCGCGGGCGGCGTCACCCGGGGTTTTTTTGCACGGGAAACTTCCGTCGGTCCGGCCCGTGAAAGGGGAAATCGCGCTGGAACAATTCCTTGACTTCTTCGAAAATCCCTCCCGCTGGTTCCTGACGCAAAGGCTGGGCGTGAACATTCCCCTGGTGGAGGAAGCGGTCAGCGACGAGGAGCCCATGTTTCCGTCGAACCTGGACGATTACAGGGCGCGCGCGACGCTCATCCGGGGCGCACTGGCCGGGCGGGATCCCGCCGAAACCGCGAAGACCATGAGGGCGTCCGGTATGCTTCCCCGGGGCGGGCTTTCCTCGGGTATGCTCGTGCGCCTGGGTCCGGATGCGGATCGGATAGCGCATAACGTTACGGCGCTGGGCCGCGGGACCGCGCCCGCGGCACGGGACTTCAGCGTGGGGGCCGGCGGCCTCGTCATAGGGGGCCGGCTGCAGGGAGTCCTCCCGACGGGCACGCTGTACCACCGCGCGGGAGCGGCGCGTGAAAAGGACAGGCTGGCCGCGTGGCTGGGACACTGCGTGGCCTGCGCCTCCGGTTCTTTCGGCTCCGGGTGCGTGAGCCACCTCGTGTGCCTTGACGCCATTTATCGTATGAACCACTTCGACGGCGCGCCCGGGTACCTGGGCGCCCTTGCGGAAATTTTCACGGGCGGACTCGACGAGCCGGTTCCCTTCTTTCCAAGAACTTCACTCGCCTTCTGCGAAGCGGACGCGAAGACCGCCGGGGATCCCGCCGCACGGGAACGTAAAATCCTTCGGGCCATAGACGCGGCGTGGAGCCCCGCCGATTCCACCGGCCACGCGAAGGGGGACGTCCAGGACAGGTATTTCATGCGCTGCTTTGGGCCAAATCCGCCGGACGGTGAAAGATTCCGCCGACTCGCCGCAGCGGTATTCGGCCCCATGCTGGCGCACCAGGTAAAGGCGGATATCGATAATGAATGACGGGGAAGGCGGAGATATGAAGCCCTTCGACACGCTCTCGTGTCCGCTCGAGGGGGCGAGCCTCATAGAGGCAAGCGCGGGAACCGGCAAGACGCACGCGATCACCGGGCTGTACCTGAGGCTCATTGTGGAAAAGGGCCTGCGTCCGGGCCAGGTCCTCGTCGTGACCTTCACCGAGGCCGCGACGGAGGAGCTCCGGGGCCGGATTCGCACGCGCCTGCGTGATCTGCTCGATTCGTCCGCACCGCGCCAGGCAGCCTCGTTTAAGGACCCGCTCATGGCCTCGCTCGCGGCGCGATGCGCGGGCGACCCGGCGGCAAGGCTCTGGGTTCAGACTTCCCTCAGGGGGTTCGACGAGGCCGCGATCTATACGATCCACGGATTCTGCCAGAGGATGCTCATGGATTACGCGTTCGAGAGCGCGGCGCTGTTCGATACGCGGCTCGTGACCGACGAAGCGGAAATGCTGCATACCCTCGCAATGGACTTCCTTCGCGAGAAAATGTACGACGAGAGCCTTCCCCTGTTCACCGAGTACGCGGCGGTCGACAAGGGCTACGCCGCCTCATCCGCGCTTGTCGAGCTCTATTCCCGCACCACCCTGATGTCCGATGTATACGTCCGTCCGGAGGCCGCGCGCGTTGAAGCGCACCAGGTGGAATCCGCCCTTTCCGGGCTGCGCGAAGACTATGAAAAAGCGGCCCGGACCTGGGCAAAGGACTCGGATGAAGCGATATCCCTCGTCTCGGGCGCGATCGAAGCGAAGGACCTAAACGGAAACAGGTACAGGAATTTCACCGCGCGCGCGAAGGAGATGGGCCGGTATTTCGATAATGCCCATCCGCTTTCCGACGCGGCGAAGCCGGAGCTTTTCTCGAACGCCGGGATGCAGGAGCGGTTGAACAAGGGGAAGACGGCGCCCCGCCACCCGTTTTTCACGGTATGCGACGATCTCTGCAGCGCGCGCGCGGCGGCGCGCGGACTACTCGCCCATTTCCGGGAGAAGCTCCATATGGATTTCGTCGGGTACGCGGCAGAAATGCTGCGCGCGCGCAAATCGAAGCTCAATACGCGTAGCTTCGACGACCTGCTGGCGGGCATGCACGACGCGCTGCGCGCGGGGGGCGAGTCCTTCCTCGCGAGGTCGGTAAGGGACAGGTACGCCGCCGCGCTCATAGACGAGTTCCAGGACACGGACCCCGTCCAGTATTCAATTTTCTCCACCATTTTTTCATGGCCGGGGAGCGCCCTGTTCATGATCGGCGATCCCAAGCAGGCGATTTACGCCTTCCGCGGGGCGGACATTTTCGCCTACATGAAGGCGTCGCGCGGGGCGCGGCGCCGTTATACGCTCGACCGGAACTGGCGCTCCGATCCGGAACTGGTGCGCGCCGTGCAGGGGCTTTTTGGCGGCCATCCGAATCCCTTCGTATTCGGGGAAATCACGTTGCCCGCGATAGCCGCGGCCGGCGTGCCCGACCGCATTGAACTTACGGAACGCGGCAAGAAACCGCCGCCGCTCACCGTGTGGCTCATGGAGTCGGGGGACGGGAAGGAAAAAATACTGAAAGGTGCCGCGACAGGGCTTGCGGCGGAGTCGACCGCCTTCGAGATCGCACGCCTGCTGTCCCGCGAGTCGGAGACCATGATCGGAGACAGGTCCCTGCGACCCGCGGATATCGCGGTCCTGGTGCGCATGCACCACCAGGGGGAGGCCGTTCACCGGGCCCTTTCCGCTGTCGGCGTGCCTTCCGTGCGGTACGGGGCGGGGAGCGTATTCAAATCGGATGAGGCGATCGAGCTCTACACGATATTGCGCGCCGCCGCCGAACCGGCCAATGAACCCGTAATCCGCGCCGCCATGATCACGGACGCGATCGGGCTGGGGGCCGATGCGCTTGCACGGCTCATCGAGGATGACCGGGCGTGGGACCGCGCGGTCACCCGGTTCCATGAATACCGGGCGGCCTGGGAGCGGCGCGGATTCATGCACATGTTCAGGGATCTCGCCGCGCGCGAATCGGTACAGCGGAACCTTATCGCCCTCCCGGACGGCGAGCGCCGCGTCACCAACATCATGCACCTGGCGGAGCTGGCCCATTGCGCCGAGACGGAAAAGGGGCTGGGGATCGACGGGCTGCTCAAGTGGTACACCGGCATGATACGGGGGGATTACACGGGCGACGACAGCCTCCTGCGGCTCGAGACGGACGACGACGCCGTCAGGATCATCACGGTGCACCGCAGCAAGGGACTCGAGTTTCCGGTGGTGTTCTGCACCTTCGCGTGGAGCACGCCCCAGGCGCATAATGGACCGGTAAGCTTCCACGACCCGGATATGGACGATCGACTGAGGATAAGCGTATCGGCGGACGATGAACGCGCCGCGCTTCTCGCGGGGCGGGAGGATCTGGCGGAGGAGATGCGCCTCCTGTATGTCGGGATCACGCGGGCGAAGTACCGATGCTACCTCGCGTGGGGACCGATAAAAGATTCCGAGCGATCCTCACTGGCGTATCTTCTTCATGGCGCGCCCGCCGCCGGCGATCCGGACATGAAGGGATCGCTGAAGAAAATAATGGACACGATCGACCCGGCCGAGATACGCAGTGCCCTTGATGATATCGCCGGGCGTGTTCCCGGCGTGTGCATAACGCCGCTTCCCGATACGGATATGCAGGGGGGCTACGCGCGGCCCGAAGACGACGAATTGTGCGGCAGCAGGGAATTTCGGGGGACGATACCGCGCACGTGGCGGATATCGAGCTTCAGCATGATTGCCGCGGGAAGGGGCGCCGAATCCGGCGGAAGGGACCATGACGCGATCGATTTCGCATCGGTGCCTGAAACGCGCGCGGGCGCATTCGATTCGATCGCTCATTTTCCGCGCGGCACGCGCGCGGGCAGCATGCTGCATTACGTGTTCGAGCGGATAGATTTTACCGGCGGCGGGGCGGGCTGGGCCCCCGTGGTACGCGCGGCGCTCGATACATACGGAATCGATGCCGCATGGGAGAGCGCGGTGATTGCCATGCTCGGCAGGGTTCTGGGCGCTCCCCTTGACGGCGCCGGGAAGGAAGCCTCCCTTGCGGCCGTTTCTCCGGGCGACAGGATGAGCGAGCTCGAGTTCTTTTTCCCGCTCGAGAAGATAGGCTCCCCGGGATTATCATCGGTGCTCGCCGGGTGCGGGATTTCGTCAGGGGGGGGATTCGCCCGCGACGCCTTCCCCGCGCTCGAGTTCGAATCCCATCGCGGATTTCTCCGTGGTTTCATGGACCTCGTATTCAAGCGTGGCGAACGGTATTACCTGGTCGACTGGAAATCGAATCACCTGGGGGAATCGGCGGCGGATTACACGCCCGCGCGCATGTTGCGTGAAATGCAGAGGCATCGCTACGATCTCCAATATATGCTCTACACCGTTGCCCTGAACCGGTATCTCGCGGGCCGTGTGAAGGACTACGACTACGACCGGAATTTCGGAGGCGCGCTGTACCTGTTCATAAGGGGCATCGACGCCGTCGAAGCGCCGGGGTGCGGCGTCCACGCCGCGAGGCCCGAACGCGAACACGTGATGAAACTTGACCGCTACCTGTGCGAGGGGATGGAATCATGATGGGTTCGAATACCCGCCACGGTCGGTGCGGGTTAATGCCGGGGGAACACGAATTTGAATGTCACGGGACGAGGGCGGGATATGGCGGTTGACACGCTGGAAAATCTGCGCGCATTCGCGGGGGAAGCCGGTTTCAGTCCGCTCGACCGGAGACTTTCGGAATTCCTGGTAACGCTCGGCGTGGGGGAGGATTCATCCCTCTACCTTGCGTGCCTGGCCGCCAGCCGCGCGACCGCGGAGGGTAATATCTGCGCCCACCTGCCGTCACTGGCCGGGCTTCCGGTCGCGGAAACGCCGGGCGTAACAGGTAACGCGCCGGATTATCCGCCCCTTGCCGAATGGCGCAGCGCGATCCTCCGAAGCGGCGTGGCGGGCAGGCCGGGCGATTTCACCCCGCTCGTGCTGGACGAACACGACAGGCTGTACCTGTACCGCTACTGGCGCTACGAACGGGATCTCGCGCAGAATATCGGGGCGCGCCTTGCGCTGCAGCGTGAGCCCGCCGATCCGGGGCTCCTGCGTGACGGGCTGAACAGGCTTTTCGGCGCGGCCATACCAGGGGAAACGGACTGGCAGAAGATCGCGGCGCTCAATGCGGTGATGAACGGGTTCTCGGTGATTTCCGGGGGGCCGGGCACGGGGAAAAGCAGGACCGTGGCGCGCATCCTGGCGCTATTGATAGAACAGGCCCTTGCCGCCGGGACGGAATGCAGTATCGCGCTGTGCGCGCCCACGGGCAAGGCGGCGGCGCGCCTCCAGGAATCCATAGCCGCGGCCAGGAATACCCTCGCGAGCGACGGCGCCGTGCGCGCGCGCCTTCCGGACGACGCATCCACCATTCACCGGCTGCTGGGCCCGTCCGGCGGAACGCCGTACTTCCGCCACGATTCCGGGAACCCCCTCCCGCACGATATCGTGGTGGTGGACGAATCCTCGATGGCCGACCTGGCGCTCATGGCGAAGCTCGCCGATGCGGTACGGCCCGAAGCGCGCCTCATCCTCCTGGGGGACCGGGACCAGCTCGCATCGGTGGAGGCGGGTGCCGTGCTGGGCGATATCTGCGACACCGGTAGGGAGCACCGGTATTCGGGAAGGTTCGTGGGGATCGCCGCGCAGTACGCGGGGGAGGACCTCGCCCCACTTGCGGGCGGGCTTTTCGAGAAGCCTATCGCCGACTCGATCGTGATACTTCGCAGGAGCTATCGTTTCGGCAGCGAGAGCGGGATTGGGAAGCTGGGGGGCGCCGTGAGGGAAGGGGACGCGGACGCGGCCATGGAGGTGCTCACCTCCGGGAAATATCCCGGCGTGCGGCTCTTGAAGCCCGGCGAAGCAGGCGTCGAGGAGGCGCTACGCGGGGAAATCGACCGCGGCGCCTTCGCCTTCGCGAAAGCAAAGTCTCCCGAAGAGGCGTTCGACGCGTACGCGCGCTTCATCGTCCTGTGCGCGCTCCGCGGCGGACCCGCCGGGGTCGAAGGGGTGAACAGGCTCATTGAGCATGAGCTCGGGGAGCGTGGACTGCCCGCCGGCGGGGGCCGCTTCTACGCGGGAAGGCCGGTCATGATCACGCGCAACGATCACCGGCAGCGGCTTTACAACGGCGACGTGGGCATCGTTATGGACGGCGGCGGGGCCGGCGCGCGCACCGCGGTGTTCAGGGACGAGGACGGCGGTTTCCGGCATCTTTCGCCCGTGCGCATGCCCGAGCATATGACCGTCTACGCGATGACCGTGCACAAGAGCCAGGGCTCCGAGTTCGACTCGGTCATGCTCGTCCTTCCCGAAACGGTTTCCCCCGTGCTCACGCGGGAGCTCGTGTATACCGCGCTCACCCGGGCGCGGGAATCGGTGCTCATAGGGGGGAGCGCCGCGGCGCTTCGTTATGCGATAGGCAATCCCGTCAGCCGCGCGTCGGGGCTCAGGGACATGCTGTGGGGCTGACGGGTCACACGGTTTTCATGATGACGATAATGCTCAGGTCGTCGGAAGGCGTTCGGTCGCCCATGAAGGCGTCGAACGCCCCGGAGATGTGCGCGAGCACGTCTGTTGCGCCGGCACGGGGAGCACCGGCCAGCGAATCGGCGACCCGATCCATGCCGTAGGGCTCGCCGCTTCCATTCACGCTTTCACTCAGGCAGTCGGAGTAGAGGAGCAGCGCGTCGCCGGGGGCGAGGCGGAAACTCAGACCGGTATAGGCCGCCTCATCCACGCGTATCCCCAGGAATATCCCCTTGATGTCGCGGTCCCTCATCGTCACCGCCTTTATCGATCCGGTGGCCGCCTTGCGCAGGAGCAGGTCCGGATGTCCCGCGTTCACGTATTCCACGATATCATCCCTGAAGCGGAGAAGGATCCCGCTCGCGTAGTCGCCGCTCTGCCTGAGCGCCGGGGCCAGGTCCCCGTTGATTTTCTCCATGATCGACGTGAGTTTCACCGCGCCGTCGGCGGTGAAGTGACGCCTCGCGAGCCCGTTCAGCATGAGCGTGACCAGCCCCCCGCCCATACCCCTTCCGGAAGACTCGAAAAGCCAGGCGCCGGAAAGAGTGGAACCGTCCGTGTGAAAATCGTGCATCTCGCCGGCGATGTCCGACACCGGCCGGTACACGCGTGCGATCTCCCAGCCGTCGCACACGGGGGGTTCCGCCGTGAACAGGTATTTCTGGGCCTGCGCCATCATCCACGCGTAGCGCGACGCGGACGCGCGTGCCTCCCCGAGCTCGCGCTCAACGGCGGCGTTTGTCGCGGGCGCGTTTTCGGGGACAGCGGCCGCGGGCTCGTCCCGTGAAGTATTTCCCTCCGCCGGAATAACGGCATGAGCGTGCAGAGCCGCGCTGCCCGGGATCGATGAGGCAGTTGCGCTTTCCTGCGTCCCCCGTGCGGCGAGTATGAACGTGATTCCCAGGAGGAACGCGGCGACACCCATGTCGGGAAAAAAGAAATATTCATCGAAGAACGCATCCCCGCGCAGCGCGAGGGCCGCCACGATAAAGACCGCGAGCGGGACCGTACAGGCGAGCATCGTCAATGCCCCGTCCGCCTTTGCCCACAGCGCCCGCCCGAGCATAGTCGCGGCGAGCAAAATCTGCAGTCCCAGGAAGACGAGAAACAGCGGCCGCAGCGACACGAGCGCGTGATAATCCGGGGCAAAGAGGGCGACGAGCGCGGGAACGGCCAGGATGGCCGCCGATACTGCCATTCCACGGAGGCGCTCGTCACGGCGAAGGAACTCCTTCAGGAAGCGCGTGAAGAAAAAACCGGCGCAGAGTGCCGATATGAAAATGACCTTGCTGAAAATCCCATATGAAAACGGGGGCTGATCGCCCCACGGAAGACGCGTAAAGAACCTGTCCGCGAGGTACAGGCCGAACGAAAGGCAGAGCAGCGCGAAGTACAGATACTCTTTTCCCCGTGTGCGCATGAGGAAAAGGAACAGGTGATATATTCCCGCGGCAAAGAGCAGCAGGGCGATAGCCCCGAAGAGGGAAGAGCCAAGGAATTCGGCGCGCGCGGAGAAGCGTTCCGAAAATGAGCGCTCGGCAACGACGATGCGTCCGGAAACGCCGCCCCCGTCGCTCACGTACACTTTTAGCAGGATGATATTCGGGCCGTTCTCGCGCATGAGTCCCGGATTCACCGGGTAGTGACGATACCGGTTCCATTCCCGGAAAAGGGCGGGAGGGAATCCCCCGTGATGCCCCAGCAATTCACCGTTCAGCCACGCCTCGTCCGCCACGGTTATGCGCCCAAGGAGCATGGAGCAGGACTTTCCGCGGAGGGGCGCGGGAAGCGTGAATTCATTTTTAAGCCAGACATAGCCGTCCTGGGACGACGGGACCAGCCGCGAAAGATCGCTCATATCCGGGACGGGGCGGAACACCCTGCCCGCGATCTGCGCCGGTTTTTCGTCGCGATCCCCCGTGGTATAGGTCCATCCGCTTTCAAGCATTCCATCCTGCGCCGGTCCGCCGTCACAGGCCCCGAGGGCGCATATGCAGAGCAGGAGCGCCGCGGGGAGTGCCCTTATGCGGGCGGGTAGGTTGGGCGTGCCTGGGACTCGTGCATTGGTTTTCATGGGCGTCGTTCCACCGGGTAAATTCGTCTCGATACGGTAGTTCGGATAGTACCGCATGAAAACCGTTTGCGCCAGCATTTTTTAGCGGCTGCCGGTAGAGGTGATTCCCGGAACACTCGTAGTTTGAAATTCGATTGACGCCGGCAATCACGTGCGATACAATTATGTACATTAAGGAATATTAATGAATAGAATACACATTCGCGCGCGATTGATCGCGCTATGCTTGGCCGCGATTGGCGTGGCGGTCGCGTTCCCTCCGGCGGTGAGCGCGGCGATAGTCGACCTCACCGCGGAAACAATGTACGCGCGAACCGGCTTTTCACCCAGGTGGACAACCAGGCTTCCGGACAAGACGGATAAAGCGTGGATCGCCGTGCCCCCGTCCGATAACGGAATGCGGCCGATCCAGGTAAAGAGCCTGAACCTTCCGGATATTCCGGCTCGTACGATCTTCTCACTCCACGACTACAAACCCGAGCAGTTCACCTTCGTGACACGTTTCGCGCTGGATTCCTCGCACCTTGAAAAGGGGAAAGCCCTTGGCCTCCTCCTCGCGCATATTTCCGACAACTGGGAGATATACGTAAATGGCGTCATGCTGCGCAGCGAGATGCATATCGACGGCGAAGGCGGAATCGACCGGCATAAATCGTCGCGTCATGTCCTTGTCCACCTGGATCCGCGGATAATCAAGGCCGGCGAAAACGTCCTTGCATTCAGGGTGACGGGCGACCCCACCTTTACGGATACGGGATTCCTGCATACGAAGCCCTATGTGATCGACGAATACGAAACGCTTGCCGCGCAGATATCGGAGACCATCCCGATAGCATTCATCGTTCTGTACGGGTTTCTGGGTCTCTATTACCTGTTTCTTTTCTCGAACCGGAAGGGGGAGGCGTTCAACCTCTACTACGGGCTTTTTTGCGTGATGTTGTTCATATACCTGTTCATGCGCACCCATACGGTCGAATCCGTGCTCACCGATTCGAATACCATTTTCCGGCTCGAACTTACTTCCCTGTTCACGCTCGTTCCGCTCATCGGGCTATTCTTTGACGACATACTGGAACGAAGCATTTCCCTGTTCAACGTGATCTATGGCGGATTCTGCGCCTTTCTTATCCTGATTGTCGTATTCCCCACGACGCAGGCGTTCGCGGTCGACGTGCTCAGGGTCTGGCAGATCACGAGCATCATCCCCATCGCCTATTACAGCGTGTTCCGGATAGGCAGGAAATTTTTCATGAACCTGGGAATCATGCATAAAAAATCCATTCGGATCGGGGCGCGCTATCCCAGGCTGGACGCGCTACGCGCAACCATGTGGCACACAATAGCGGGAAACCTGATAATCGGCGTGCTGGTGCTTGCGTCGACCACGATTTTTGATATAATCGACGCAACCCTGCTCAACATGGACTTGGTGCTTACGCGGTACGGCTTTTTCATGTTCGTGATAGGAACCGCGCTCATCCTTTCGAACAAGTTCATCGGCCTCCAGGTGAAGAACGAAAAGTTGAATCTCAGCCTCAAGCAGAAGATCAGCGATCTCGACGAGGCCAACCGGAGCATCAGCATTTCGGAGGAGAAGTACAAGGTGCTCGTCGAGGGTACCAACGAGTGCATATTCACGCTCGACGCGGGTTTGAAGTTCCAGAACGCCAACAAGGCGTTCCTGAAATTCCTGCACGCGTCGCCCGAGGAGATCAGGACGTACAGCCTTTTCGATATCGTGTACGACGATCCCCAGGATGCGGGCGTCACGAAAAAACTCATGCTGGAAAAGCTCGATTCTCTTACCAGCGAGGGCGTGCCCGCGAGCGCGAAGGTTCTTCTCAAGCCGCTGGCGGGGGTTGAACCGCAGAATTTCGTGCTGCGCCTCGAGGGCATCACCATCGAGGGGAAAAATGAGTTCCTGGGCAGGGCGTCACACGTGGGGGAAGACGCGCTCCTCAACTATTTCATATCGGAACGCCAGAAATACGAAATAGGCAATTTCCTCATCACCGCGGAGGAGATCAGCCACCGGCTCGTGAGAAATTTAGCCCGATACCTGGAACCCCAGGATGTCAAATTCATGAGGATAGGGCTCCGCGAGATGATCATCAATGCCATCGAGCACGGTAATCTGAACATCACGTTCGAGGAAAAGACGCAGGCAACAATGGAAGACAATTATATAGAATTCGTGATGAAGCGGCAGCAGGAACCCCATTTAAAGGACAAAAAAGTCCGTATAGAATACCTCCTGTCCCCGGAGAAAGCCGCGTATAAAATATCGGATGACGGCAACGGGTTCGATTATAAAATCATGATGGATAAAATTCACCGGAAGGTGAACGATGAGATGCTCTACCATGGCAGGGGCATAACCATGGCATTGAACATCTTCGACAAGATTACCTTTAACCGGAAGGGAAACGAGGTGCTCCTGGAAAAGCGCCTTTCGTCGGAAAAAATTCTTGAATCGGCGTCCGAAACCGCGTAAGATTATATACACGCTTCTCAGGGAGGGAAGATGCAGATCGTTACAGGGAGGTTGCACCGCACATGAATATAGATATACTGCTCCAGAACGTCGTAAGCCTGTTCGTGATCGCAGTCATCATCGAGGCGTCGGTCATGGCGGTATTCTCGATGTCTTCGTTGCGCGAAATGTCCTCGAAGCGGCCGGTAGAGGCCACGCGCGACGCGCTGATATTCGTCCTGGCTTTTTTCCTGTGCTACAAGATAGAGACGTTCAGCGTATTCAAGGGCACGGGAATCGCCATCCCCAGGCTCATGGATGTCGTTATCAGCGCGCTCGTACTCATGAGGCTCACAAATTTCGTCTGGAATTTCATGTCACGGTTCAGGCGCGAGGAATGACCCGCGTTCTCCCTCCCGCGGGGAATGCCGTGCCGGTAGTGCAGCTATAAATAAAATTAAAAAGTTAACTCGTCACGAACTGACGGCCGATGGGTCGTTTGAAATCTCTTTGTATTTTTCGAGTATGGCGTTGGTAATCAAATCCCGTGCATCCTGGGTAATCGGGAAAAAGAGATCGATGAAATCCCCGTTTTTCCTTTTGTTAGACGGCATACCAATGAAAATGCCCTTATCACCCTGGACAATGCGAAGGTTTTTTACGACAAATTTGTCCAGAATGGTGATATTGGCGAACCCAAGCGTCTTCCCAAGGTTTTCCTTCGGGAACACCCTTACTTCGGTAATGATGTCGTGCATGCCTGTACCGCCATTATAGTGTAGTTGTCAATAATATAGTATGTGTCTTATAACATGTCAATGAAAATATTGATATACGATACCCCATCAGCTTTAGGGGTAAGGCGCGCCGGCTATTTTTCGATTGACTTCCAGGACTTTTTCGGTAGATTCAATACAAGGTTCCTGGGAATCAATTCTGCACGGCATCGTGCGTGTGCCGCGAAAGCGCAGAAAAAAACATTCAATCTCGTGGGGTAAACGTATGTTCAAATCCAGAATATGCCTGGTTTTCCTGGTTTCAATTCTCTCCGGCTGTTTCGCAACCATGCCGCCGTCCCTCCCGGACGATCACGCGGCGCTCAAGGATACGCTTGAGAAGAATGCAGGTATACAGAAGCTTGCCGAGGAGATCGTCACCATCAACAAGGAAAAGCTTGTGGTGGAAAATGAGCTCAAGCTGAACGAACAGCGGGCGGTGATCAGCAGGAAGACCGTAAGCGTCATATCAGCCCAAAAGGACGTGATCGAAGAGCAGAAAAGGCTGCATATGCTTACCGACGACCACAAGGGTCTCGAAGACAATGAAAAAGCCATGAAGCGGAATACCGAACAGGCCGAGGTCGAAGGCCTGAATGCTGAATACCTTAAAGCCCTGGTCGAAGACGAAAAAGCGGTAATCGACCTCAAGGACGCGCTCCTTTCCGCCAAGGTCGCCGAGCGCGAGCTGGAAAAGGCAAAAATCGTGCGTGCATACCAGGACAAGCTTCCTGCCGCCGCACCGGCCGATCCCAAGGACGCCCAGAAGGTCGATAAGGACAAGGTTAATCTTGCGGAATATGAAACCTACCTCGCGAAGCAGAAGGATATCCTTGCAAAACGGGAAATGGAACAGAAGAAGTCCGCGGAGCTGTTAAAACAGGCCGATGCGCGCCTTAAGGAAGCGGCGGCAAGGATAGGGAAGTGAGCGCCATGAGAAAGAAAACGCCGGTAATTCTGTCGATCCTTATCGCACTCGTATTCGCCGGGGGGGAAGTGAAGGCCCAGATGTTCTATACCCCCGCCGAATACAAAAAGGTATACAACGAAAAAGTAGCCGTGGAACTTGAACTGAAAAGCCTCAAGTCGCAGTTCGCGAACGAGAAAGCGAATTATGAGTCCAGGATCAAGGACCTTGAATCCAAGATTGAAAGCCTGAACAAGCAACTCGCCAATCTCGAAGCGCAAAGGGCGAATGACAGGAAGCTGTGCGACAGCAGGGTGAAGGAGCTCCAGAACACCATCGACATTTTACAGAAAAAAGGCAGCGACAAGGAAAAGGAGCTAGTAGAAGAAAACAAGAAGCTTCAGGAACGCTACGAGAAGGAGCTTGCGGCCGCACGCAAGGAGCTCCAGGACGAGCGTGACCGGAATATTAAAGAGCTCGACGCGCTGAAAAAGTCTTACGAGGCGAGGATTTCCGATCTTCAACGCGAAATCCAGTCGCTGAACAATGAAATCTCTTCACTTAAAAAGCTTACCGCGGCCCAAAAAGCGGAGCTCGACCGAATGGACGAACAGCGCAACGAGCTTGCCAAGCAGCTCGAGAGCGAAATCTCGAAGGGACAGATTCGCCTCAAAAAGCTGCACAACAAGCTCATTATCAATATTGACGACAAGATATCGTTCGACTCCGGTTCGGCACAGCTCAAGAAAGAGATACTGCCGGCATTGGATAAAATTACGAGGATTCTCGCCGAATACCCGGAGAATACCATCATGGTAGAGGGCCATACCGACAATATCCCGATTTTCACCGCTCAATTCAGGGACAACTGGCAGCTTTCGACGGAGCGTGCGCTTGCGGTGCTTGGCTATCTGCTGTTGAATAAAAAACTGAACGCGGGACGTTTCGGTGCGGCGGGATTCGCGGATTTCCATCCGATAGTACCCAACGACACGGATGTAAACCGGTCGCTCAATCGCAGGGTCGACCTCGTGGTGATTCCCCGCGTTGCGGAGTAGTGCTTGCGCCGTCTTCTTGCGCTTGCCTGTATCGCGCTGCCGTTATTGTTTTTGGGGTGTGCGTCCGTACCTAACACGGCGGACGCGGAAGAGGCCCGGATCCACTACCGGGCGGGCATGAAATATTTCCAGAGCGGGCTGTTCGAAAAAGCGCTTTACAATTTCGATCGGGCGATAGCGCTTGATCACGGTTTTGCGGACGCGTATATCGGTCGCGGGGCCGTGCGCGAAGAGACCGGCGAAACGGAGCGCGCGATCAAGGATTATTCGCTGGCGATCGGTCGCGTCCCGGATTTTTATCCCGGCTACTTTCACAGGGGCAGGGCGTACATCGTACTGGAAGAGTATCAGAAAGCCATAGAGGATTTCAACGTGGCGATACGCGTGCGTCCGGAAGAGCTGGAGGCCTATCACCACAGGGCGATCGCGTACGACCGGCTTAAGATGTACGATCAGTCGCTGCGGGATTATGACACGGTTATCAAGACCGATCCCCGTTTCGCGAAATCCCTGTATAACCGGGGCTGCGTGTACACGAACCTGGAACTCTACGATCGCGCCATCGCGGATTTTAATGCGTTCATAACCCTTCTCCCCGAAAATCCGGAAGGGTATAACCGGCGCGGCATCGCGTACGCGCGCAAGAGCGAGCTGAAAAGAGCGGTGCGTGATTTTTCCAGGGCCATCGAGCTCAATCCGCGCTACCTGGAGGCGTACCGGAACCGGGCCTGGGCCTACGACAAGCTGGGGCTGCGAGACGAGGCCCGTGACGACATGATCGAGGTAAAGCGCCTCGATCCGAAAAAAGTGAAGGAGCCCTGATCGGGCGGCAGGCGGATAAAATGAAGGCTTCATCGTTTGCGGTATTCCTTACCGTTTTCCTCACGCTCTACGGCCTGGTTAATTTCTACATTTATTACAGGGCAGGGCAGTTAATCCCGGCAGGGAGCGCGGCCCGCCCCTGGTTTATCGGCGGATTCATCTTCGTGGCCCTGTCCTATATCGGCGGCCGGCTGCTTGAAAAATTCACCGTGTGCACCGCGAGCGATGCGTTTATCTGGATCGGTTCCATCTGGCTGGGACTCATGGCGTATCTCGCGATCGGCTTCCTGGTCGCGGACCTCCTGCATGGCGCCGCATACCTGGCGCACCTGGCGCTCCCCGGCAGGGTCTCCCTGTCGGCGATCAGCAGGCAGCTTTCGGGAGGACTTGTCGTCGCGATCGCCGCGGTAACGGTGGCCGCGGGTTATGTCAATGCCGCAAACCCCCTGATGAACAGGCTTGAACTCGAGATCAAGGGAAAGCGTACTCACCTCAAGTCGCTCAATATCGCGCTCGCGACCGATATTCACCTGGGTGTAATTATCGGGAACGGCCGGTTCGCGAAGCTCGTGGACAGGATAAACGAATTGAATCCGGATATCATCCTGCTCGCCGGCGATATCGTGGACGAGGACATCGCCCCGGTGATCGAGGAAAACGTGGGCGAAAAAATCTGCATGCTCAAGGCGAAATACGGCGTGTACGCGGTCACGGGCAATCACGAATATATCGGCGGCGTCGACGAGGCGGTGAGCTACCTCGTGGAACACGGCATCACCATGCTCAGGGACGAAGCCGCGGTGATCGACAACGCGTTCGTTCTCGCGGGCCGCGAGGACCTGAGCGGCAGGCAGTTTTCGGGAACCAGGCGAAAACCGCTCGCGAATATCCTTGCGGGACACACGCGCGATCTTCCGGTCATACTCATGGATCATCAGCCGTTCGGTATACCGGACGCGATCGCGGAGGAGGTCGATCTTCTCCTGTGCGGTCACACGCATCACGGGCAGCTGTGGCCCTTCAATTACATCACCTCCATGATCTACGAAGTAAGCCGGGGTTACAGGAAATTCGGTTCATCGCACGTATACGTCTCCTGCGGTTTCGGGACCTGGGGCCCCCCGGTACGAACGGGGAACAGGCCGGAAATAGTGAATATACTGGTTAAATTTTCCGAATAGCGCTATTCTTTCCGGGCGGTTCCCCGTGAATGCGCGCACACTAGACTTGTTGTGGAACTCAATTTTTTATGGGGTATAAGGGGCGAAGCCCCTTAAAAGCCCCCCGCAGGGGTTCCCTGCGAGCGCGAGAAGGCAGTTTCGCAACGCGTCTATTTTAATTGAAATAAATTATCGATAAACTGGATATGGACAAGGTTCGCTTCATTTGGGATGATGGCGGTGAGTTGCCCGGGCTCGCCATCGAGCAGGAAAACGCACGGCGGCGTACGTTACAGGAACATTTCCGGGCCGCCGCGGAGGAAATCGCGCGCGCGTTCGCCGGGATCGATTCGGTAGTGAGGATCGTGCTCTTCGGGTCGGTGGCGTCGGAGCTTTCGAAGGAGGTTCCCGCGGACCACCGGTTCGCGGGAAGCGGGCCCGTCTTCCTGCACCAATGCAGGGATGTGGACCTGGCCGTTTGGATGGACCCGAATCACCCGATGAAGGACCTCCAGCGACGCAGGGTCGAAGCGCTGCGGCGACTGCTTGAGCTCCACGCGATAGGCATTCCCCATCACCGGGTCGATGTGTATATCCTAGACGGGCGGGACGGAAGTTACCGGGGCAGGTTATGCGACTTCCGGAAATGCCCCGCGGGGAAATTCGTGTGCGAAATAAAAGACTGCGGCAGCATTCCCTTTCTCAGGGTGCATGAAGGTTTCGTTTTCGACAGCGGGGTTTTTGCGCGGCGTCCGCACGTGGTGCTCCTCGATCGCGGGATCGCCCCCCATTTTTCGGCTTGACAAAAGCCGGAGCGGTAAATTACTGAGAACTCTTAATTTGTGTCGAACACTACGAACCGAATGAACGGACAGGGACGGGAAAACGCGATGTTCAGGGAAAGGATTTATTGCGGTGAGGTCGGCGCCGGTGACGTGGGCGGGCGCGTAATCCTTGCCGGATGGGTTGATAAAAAAAGAGACCTCGGGGGTCTCATTTTTATTGAGTTGAGGGACGTAACGGGAATAGTACAGATAGTCATAAATTCATCCAAGTCCCCCGAAATCGCGGCCATAGCCGAAAGCGTTCGCAGCGAGTTCTGTCTTCATGTAACGGGCACGGTGGCCTTACGCTCCGCCGAGACGATCAATCCGAATCTACGGACCGGCACACTCGAGGTCCTCGCCGATAAAATAGTAATATTGAACACGTCCGCGGTGCCCCCTTTCCCGCTCGATTCAAGAACGCCCGTCAACGAAGAGGTGCGCCTGACATACCGTTTTCTCGACCTTCGCCGCGAAGAGATGAAGAACACCATGATCAAGCGCCACCAGGCCATGCAGGCTGCGCGGCGCTATCTCACCGACCGCCGCTTCTTTGAAATTGAAACCCCCATGCTGAACAAATCGACGCCGGAGGGTGCGCGCGACTTTCTTGTCCCCAGCAGGATCAACAGGGGAATGTTCTACGCGCTTCCCCAGTCGCCGCAGCTTTTCAAACAGATACTCATGGTGTCAGGCTTCGACCGCTATTTCCAGATCGTGAAATGCTTCCGCGACGAGGATCTTCGCAATGACCGACAGCCGGAATTTACCCAGATCGACCTGGAGCTCTCGTTCATCACGCGCGAGATGATCATGGAGGAGGTCGAGGGACTGGTAAAGGTCATGGTAAAGGAAGTGCTCGGCGTCGACGTGCACACGCCGTTCCCATGCCTGGCATATGACGACGTCATGGAACGCTACGGCAAGGACGCGCCCGATACGCGGTTCGGACTTGAGCTGGTCACTTGCAGCGAGATATTCGCCCAATCGGAATTCAAGGTATTCCGTGCGGCCGTAGAGGCGGGGGGTGCGATAAAATGCCTGCCGGTTCCGGACGAGGGAAAGATCTCCCGGAAAATGATCGACGACTACACCGAATACGTGAAAATTTTCAAGGCGCAGGGTCTGCCGTACTTCCGGTATCGCGACGGGGCGTTCGAGGGGGGAATCGCGAAATTCCTGAGCGACGCAGAAAAAAGCGCGCTCGCGGCGAAGCTGGGACTTAAGGGCGTGGTGCTCGTGTTTTTCGGTTCCGACAGCCTTGGCGTGGTGAACGATACGCTGGCGAATCTGCGCCTGCAGATAGGCCGCGACCTGGGACTCATCGACGAGAACAAGTTCAATTTTCTGTGGGTACTGGATTTCCCCCTCCTCGAGTACCACGAGGAAGACAAGCGCTATTACGCGAAGCACCACCCGTTCACCTCGCCCAGGGAGGAGCATATACCGCTGCTCGAGTCTATCAGCCCCGCGAACGTGGATTCGATCAAGGCGCAGGCATACGATATTGTGCTTAACGGCGTCGAGATCGGGGGCGGTTCCATAAGGATATGCACTACCGACGTTCAAAGGAAGATGTTCAACGTCCTGGGGATTACCGAGGAGGAGGCGAAGATAAAATTCTCCTTTCTGCTCGAGGCGCTCAAGTACGGCGCCCCGCCGCACGGCGGCATCGCCCTTGGGCTGGACAGGGTCATCATGCTTTTATTGAAACGCGCGTCCATACGCGACGTGATAGCGTTTCCCAAAACCCAAAAGGGGCAGTGCCTCATGAGCGAGGCCCCGTCGCCGGTGGACGCCGTACAATTGCGGGAACTCAGCATTAAGGTGGTCGAACGCTAGCATGAGCGAAGGCGTCGTACAAAGCCACGTTGAGATCGATGACGGCGCCCTCTACCGGCGCATCTGCGGTCTCAAGGACGCGAACATCCGCATCATCGAAAAAATCATGGAAGTGCGCATCATTCCCCGCGGGAACACGCTCATTGTCACCGCACCCAGGGACAGGGGGGAGAAAGCCGCGCGGCTCCTGCACCTCATGGGGGATTTTCTTCACGAGCGGGAGAAGGTATACGAATTCGACGAGTTCGATATCAAGTACCTGGCGACCACCGTGGCGAAGGGCGGCAGCGTCGATATCGACGAGCTGAACAGGCTCAAGATCCTCATCCCGGAATCCGGGCGTACGATTTCCCCCCGCACCCTGAACCAGGCCCGGTACATCACCTCGATCCAGAAATTTCCGATAACGCTTTCCATCGGGCCCGCGGGAACCGGTAAAACCTATCTCGCCGTCGCGGTCGCGCTTCAGCATCTGCTTAACGGAAGGGTGGAGAGGATCATCCTAACGCGTCCGGCGGTGGAGGCCGGGGAGAGCCTGGGATTCCTTCCCGGCGATCTCATCCAGAAGATCAATCCGTATCTCCGGCCGCTCTACGACGCGCTTTTTGACCTCGTGGGATTCGAGCGCACCACCAAGCTCATCGAAAAGGGAAGCATCGAGATCGCGCCGCTCGCCTACATGAGGGGCCGCACCCTCAACCGCTCGTTTATCATCCTTGACGAGGGCCAGAATACCACCAGCTCGCAGATGAAGATGTTCCTGACGAGGCTCGGGACCGGCTCCAGGATCGTAATCTCCGGGGACGTCACCCAGATCGACATAGAGAAACCCAAAAAGTCGGGCCTGCTTAACGCGATGAAGGTGCTTCGGGGAATCGAGGAGATAGCGTTTGTGGAATTCGGGAAAGAAGATATCTGCCGGCATCCCATCGTGGAAAAAATCGTCGGGGCGTACGATCGTCATGCCAAAACGGAATAGGCCGATCGCATGATATACCTGTTCAGGATGCTCAGGAAATCCTTCCGCAGCTCGATGCGTCAGAAGACGGTTCGCCTTTCTTTTTTCCTGATACTCGCGGTGACGTTCATCGCGACGGGGCTGCTCTCGATCGGGATCGTGGGAAAGACATTCGATTACAGCATCGGCGATATCGCGCGGGAAGATATACGCGTGCCCCTCGAGATCAATTATAAGATCGAGTCGGAAACGCGCGTGGAGAAAATGCGGGTCGCCGAGACCGTGCCGCTGGTGTTCGACGTGGACCAGACCGTGCTCATTGACCGGCTAAAAATCCTGGAGACGCTTTTCGATAATATCGAGCAGACGATCAGGGAGTATCCCCCGGACGGCACCGACAGGACCTTCCAGTTCATGATGCTGAAGGGAAGGCTTCCCGAGTCCATACACTTCGAGGACAAGGTGCTCTTCAACCTCCTGCAATATCCGCGCCCCGCGGAGCTCCGGCAGATCATGCGGCGGATAATCATCTATATCCAGGATACCGGCGTGCTCGAGCGCCCCTACGACAATCCGCTGAATTTAAAGAATAAAAATGTAACGATCAGGCTGTTCAACAGCCAGGACGACGCAAGTGAGATATCCCGGGGGCTCGATACCCTGAAAACGATCGATGACGTGCGCCGCGACCTCTACACGATCTGCCTTTCGATAGCACCGAACCTGAACAAGGACCAGCTCTTTCTCGTGTTCGTCGTGGCCGGCAGGCTCATCCACCCGAACCTTGGATTCAACGTGGACGAAACGAGGAGAAGGATCGAAGAGACCACGCATGGGGTGAAGCCGGTCATGGGCGTCCTCAAGAAGGGGCAAACGCTCGTGCGGGAAGGCGATACCATTACGACGGACGCGCTCAACAAGATCTCCATTCTCAACAACCATGCGCGTTCAAGCAAGATCAACTACATCCTGGGAATACTGCTGCTGCATCTGTCATTCTTCATTATATTCGGATATTTCCTGGTCGAATTTCACGCCAAGCTGCTGCCGGATAAAAAAATTCCCGTAATCGTGTTCGTCATCATCCTGGTTTTCATGGTGTATACGTTTTTTCTTTCACGCACCGAAAATATCCTGAATTCGACGGTCAATTTCGCATTTTACCTGCCCATTCCCGCGGTTACCATGATAATCGCGACGCTGTTCAACCTGTTCCTGGCCGTCATAATCGGTCTCTACGTGATATTCTTCTCGTTCGTGGTGAGCGGCGGTTCCATGGCGGTGATCATTATCGCCTTCAGCTCGGCGATTCTGGGGGTGTTCGTGCTCAACAACGTGGAGAAGCGAACAGGCTTCCTCCGGGGCGGGCTCTTCCTGGGTCTCATCAATTCGCTCGTCGTGCTGGGCATCTGCCTCATGGAGGAACTCTCCCTTGCGGATACGTTCAAGAACATCGAGCTCGCGCTGGCGAGCGGTATCGTCAACTCCATCCTGGTCCTGGGCGTGTTCCCGCTTTTCGAGAACATGTTTGGAATCGTGACCAAGTTCAACCTGCTCGAGCTCTCGGACCTGAACGCGCCGATTTTCAAGCGGATGCTCATCGAGGCCCCGGGGACGTACAATCATTCCCTGATGGTCGCGACCATGGCGGAGGCCGCGTGCAAGGAAATAGGCGCGAATTATCTCCTCGCGCGTGTAGGCGGATACTACCACGACATAGGGAAGATCGCCGAGTCCGGCATCTATATCGAAAACAAGGTGACCGATCCCCGCTCGAAGACGCTTACGCCCGGGGAATACTCGAATATCATCATCTCGCACGTGAGGAAGGGAGTCGATATCGCCAAAAACAACAAGCTTCCCCCTGAGGTCATCGATTTCATCCTTGAGCACCACGGGCAGACGACAATGACCTACTTTTACCACCAGGCCCTCGAGGCGGCCGAAGCGGGGGGAAAGGGCGCGGAGGTAAACAAGGTAGAATTCCAATATCCCGGCCCGCGCCCGCATTCCAGGGAGACCGCGGTCGTGATGCTCGCCGATTCAATAGAAGCGGCATCTCGCTCCCTCCAGGAGCCAAGCTACGTGAAGCTCGAATCGCTGGTGAAAAAGATCATCCATAACAAGCTCAACGATGACGAGCTTGAGTTTTCCAGCCTTACCATGGCGGACCTCAACAAGGTGCAGCGTGCGTTCATGCAGGTGCTGAACGGATTCTTCCATACGAGGATGGAATATCCCGAGCAGGAAGAGGTGAGGCGTCTCGAGCAGAAGGTGATGAATGGGAAAGGCGAGGCATGAGGTTTACGCGGAATCGGTGAAGCTCCCCTTTCACGGGATCGCGAAGCGCACGATCGCCGGCTGGCTTGGCGACCTGTGCGCGCGGATCGGCATCGAGAACGCGACGATCACCGTCATCCTCGTCACCGATGCGCGCATCCGCGGGATAAACAGGGAATATAGGAAAAAAGACAAGCCCACCGACGTGATCTCGTTCGCGTATCGCGACGAACCCTTCCCGGGGCCGTCCGCGGAACCCGAGGCGCTGGGTGACGTGTATATCTCGCTCGAGCGGGTTGAGTCCCAGGCGGAGCGATTCGGCGTAACCCCCGTCGAAGAATTCCGGCGCCTTCTCGTGCACGGCGTGCTGCACCTCGCGGGATTCGACCACGAGCGCTCCCGCAGGGACGCGGGCGTTATGCGCAAGAAGGAAGAGGAGCTGCTCTCGTCCCTCCCGGTCTGAGCGCCCGGTTTAAACCTTTTCCACCCGCGCGAGCAGGTCTTTCTTTAACGCCGAAATTCGTGCGCGCAGCGCCGATTCGGCCGCACCGGGATCGGGCAACCCCCTGCCGCCGCGTACGCTGAAATAGAACTTTATTTTAGGTTCCGTGCCGGAGGGACGCATCGTGACCTTGCTGCCGTCCGTGAGGAAGAACTGCAGCACGTCCGACGGCGGGAGACCGGTAATATGCTCCCGCGTGCCCCGTTCCGCGTCGATACGCTCCAGCAGCTTGAGGTCGTCGATACGCACGACGCGCGCGGCAGCGAACTCGACCGGGGGATTGCCCCTGAACGACGACATGATTTTCTTAATACGGTCCATTCCATCCAGCCCTTTCAGGGTGAGGGAATGCAGGTCCTCCAGGTACAGGCCGTAGCGGGAATATATCTCCGCGAGCATCCCGGCGAGCGTCCTGCCCCCGCGCGACAGCCAGTCGGCCATCTCCGCGAAAAAGTAGCAGGAGCTCACGGCGTCCTTGTCGCGCACGAAATCGACGGGGAGGTAGCCGTAGCTCTCCTCGCCGCCGAACACGAAGGAACGCGCCCCGGATTTTTCGTACTCCGCCATCTTCAGGGCGATCCACTTGAAACCGGTGAGCACATTATCGGCCTCGCATCCGAAGCTCCGGGCGATCTCGTCCTGCAGGTCGGTCGTTACCACGGTCTTGACCACGGCGCCGTTTTTCGGGAGGCTGCCGTTTTCCTTCATCCTGGTGAGAATGTAATACTCGAGCATGGTTCCTATCTGGTTTCCATTGATGAGGACGTAGTCGCCGTGTGCCCCCTTGAATCCCACGCCCATCCTGTCCGCGTCGGGGTCGGTGGCGAGGACGAGGTCGGCGTCGATTTTCCGGGCGAGTGCGAGGGAGAGCTCGAGCGCGTCGCGCTCCTCCGGGTTGGGATACTTCACCGTGGGGAAGGCGCCGTCCGGCTTCGCCTGCTCTTCGACCAGTGACACGGCCGTGAACCCGAAATGGGCGAGCACCCGGGGCACTATCCTGTATCCCGTCCCGTGCAGGGGCGTATAGACTATCTTGACGCCCGAGGGCGCGGCTTTCCTGAACACGCGTTTTTCGAGGCGCGCGGTATAGTCCGATACCGGCCCTTCACCCATAACGACGATCTTCCCCGATGCGACGCCTTCATCGAAGGGAATGCTCTTTATGGACGAAATCGATTCGACGCGGTTCACCTGCGCGATTATCTCTCCGTCCTGGGGAGATACCACCTGGCCGCCGTCGTCCCAGTAAACCTTGTAGCCGTTATATTCCGGGGGATTGTGGCTTGCCGTGATCACGATGCCGCTCGCCGCGCGCTTCTCCCGAATAGTGAAGGAGCACAGGGGGGTGGGGGTGATATCGTCGAAATAGTACACCTTGATCCCGTTCGCCGCGAGTATCCCGGCCGCGGCGCGCGCGAATTCGAGGGACATTTTCCTGGAATCGCGCGCGATAACCACGCCGTCGGATGCGCGTCCCCTCGCGACGATGTAGTCGGCGAGTCCCTGGGTCGCGATACCCACCGTGTAGATGTTCATGCGGTTGGTGCCCGCGCCGATAATCCCGCGCAGTCCCCCCGTCCCGAACTCGAGCGTGGCATGGAAGCGGTCGGTGAGCTCCCTCTCGTCGCCCTTGTCGACAAGGGCGCGTACCTCGGCGATGGTGTCCTTGTCGAAGGGTGGTTTCGTCCATTCCTCGATGCGCGCCTTAAGCACTGTATCCATGGTCCCTCCGCGGTGATATAATGAATAAAGATGTTGACTCCGTCCGGGCAAAAATCAATCATTTTTCATCCGGTTCGCCATGAGCTCCCCTCTATATGATCGCATCCATGATTTCATCCGCGCCCGCGCGCTCCTCGAGACGGGGGACCGCGTGCTCGTGTGCGCGTCGGCGGGTAAGGATTCGATGGCGCTCCTGGACGTACTGCTCGCGCTTCGCGAACGGTGCGCGATAGGCCTGGGGATATTTCATGTCAATCACGGTGTCCGGGGGGCGGAATCGGACACCGACGAATCCCATGTGCGGGAGCGGGCGAAAGGCGAAGGGATCGAGGCGCATGTCGTGCGCATGGGTCCCTTCCCGGGCGGGGGAATCTCCTTCGAAGATTATGCCAGGGAGTTCCGGTACCGGGAGGCCGGACGCATTGCCGGCGAACACGGATATTCGAAGATCGCGACGGCTCACAGCATGGACGACCAGGCGGAGACGCTGCTTATGCGCATCTTTTTCGGTACCGGCATTCACGGGCTGTGCGGCATCGCGTCCCGTCGCGGGAAGATCGTTCGGCCGCTGCTGTGCGTATCGGCGCAGGAAATCTACGCGCACCTGGAGCAGCGCGCGATTCGCTGGCGCGAAGACGCGACGAACGCGGACACCGCCTATTTCAGGAATTTCGTCCGGCACGAGATACTGGGCAGGGTTCGGGAGCGTCTCCCGGAGGTTTCGCGCGCGCTTGCCGAACTGGGCGACCGGGCCCGCGAGAACGAGGGAATGCTGCGCGGGCTTATCGACGAACGATTTGGTCCGATACGCTTCCGGGCGGACGGGGCCAGTTACATCCGCCTCGCGCCCGTTGCGGGAAAAGAGGCTGTTCTCAGGTGGACGCTTGCCGCCGTGATACGCGAAGATTTCGCCGAATTCGTGCACGGGGGAATGCTCGCGGAAATCTGCAGGAATCTGGGCTCGGAAAAAACGCATGGAAGCCTGTACCGGAGCGATGCGATATCGGTACAAAAAACCGTCTTTGACGGAGAGCCGGTTATCAGGATAGACCGCGTCGCGGGCCGGGAAGAAAAGGGCCGGGAATGGGAATACCTGGTACCCCTGACCGATACGCCCGTCACCGTGGAAATTCGCGAGACCGGGGCCGTCGTGCTCATTGAACCGGCGGACGAGGCGCGCTATACTGCAACGAGGGGCGAGACGGGATCGATTTTTATTGCCTTGCCGGATGAAATAAGGTATATTTCAATCCGAAACAGGCGTCCGGGAGACCGGGTGAGGCTGGAATTTGGTAACAAAAAGGTCAAAGACCTGTACATAGAAAATAAACTTGACACTGTCCGGAAAAACGATATCCCGCTCATTATCGCGGGCGGGCGCATCGCAGGGATTCTTCCCGGGAGGAAATCCGGGCTCAGGGAGAGGGTGTCGAGCGATTTTTTCGTGCATCCGGGCTCAAAAAGAATACTTGCGCTCTCCGTTCAAAACTGATCATGTACTCGTGGGGTGCGGAACAATGCGCGGGTGACGGGGCAGTTCGCTTCGCCGGATGAAACCGGGTAGTTGAAAGGGACTCAGGCTAATTTAGGAGTTTGCAATGAACAAGGCAGGAAAACAGATCGCGCTATTGCTGCTCATCGTGGTGCTGGCGGTCGCGATTTTTAAAATGAACGATTATACGAAACCGAAGATCGAGCCGCTGCAATACAGCGATTTCGTGAAAAAGGTCACCGAGCAGAAGGTAAAAGCCGTCTCCATTGCGAACGGCAAAAAGATAATGGGGACGTACCTGAAGGCCGACAAGCCGATCTTTTTCGAAACCGTTATCCCGTACGACGATCCCGCGCTCATGAAGATGCTCATCGACAACAAGGTCGAGGTCAAGGGCGAGGAATCCGACGACAACATGTTTCTGAAGGGGCTCCTCAACTTTCTCCCGTGGCTCTTCTTCTTCGGGCTCATATGGTTTTTCATGATTCGCCAGATCCAGGCGACCGGGAACAAAGCGATGTCGTTCGGGAAAAGCCGTGCCCGGCTGAACCCCGAGACCAAGAACAAGATCACCTTCGTCGACGTGGCAGGGGTTGACGAGGCGAAGGAGGAGCTCAAGGAAATCATCGATTTTCTCAAAGAGCCCAAAAAGTTCGTGAACATTGGCGCGAAGATACCCAAGGGCGTACTGCTCATGGGGCCCCCCGGCACCGGCAAAACCCTGCTCGCGCGCGCAATCGCGGGCGAAGCGGGCGTCGCCTTCTTCTCGATAAGCGGGTCGGATTTCGTGGAGATGTTCGTGGGTGTGGGCGCCTCCCGGGTGCGCGACCTGTTCGAGCAGGGAAAGAAGAACGCCCCCTGCATCATATTCATAGATGAGATCGACGCCGTGGGAAGGCTGCGCGGAGCGGGCCTGGGCGGCGGGCATGACGAGCGCGAACAGACGCTCAACCAGCTCCTCGTGGAAATGGACGGCTTCGAGACGAACGAGGGCGTGATAATAGTCGCGGCGACCAACAGGCCGGACGTGCTTGATCCCGCGCTCCTCCGGCCGGGACGTTTCGACCGGCAGGTGGTCGTGGATACGCCCGACGTAAAGGGCCGCGAAAAGATTCTCGCGGTACATTCCAGGAAGATACCGTTGTCGAGAGAGGTTGACCTCAAGGTTATCGCGCGGGGCACGCCGGGCTTCACGGGCGCGGATCTCGCGAACCTTGTCAACGAGGCCGCGCTGCTTGCCGCACGGCGCAACAAGAAGCGGGTGGCCATGCACGATATGGAAGACGCGAAGGACAAGGTAATGATGGGTCCCGAGCGCAGGTCCATGCTCATTTCCAACGAGGAAAAGGAAATCATCGCGTTTCACGAGTCCGGACATACGATACTGGGTCTCGTGACGGGTAACGATCCGGTGCACAAGGTAACCCTTATTCCCCGGGGACGGGCGCTTGGACTTACCATGCAGCTTCCCAAGGAAGAGAAGCATCTCCATTCGAAACAGTACTGGCTCAACCAAATCACGATACTGTTCGGCGGTCACGTCGCCGAAAGCATCAAATTCAACGAGGTTACCACGGGCTCCAGCAACGATCTGGAACGAGCGACCGATATCGCGCGACGGATGGTATGCGAATGGGGGATGAGCAAGAACATGGGGCCGCTCACCTTCGGCAAGAAACAGGAACAGATTTTCCTGGGACGGGAGATATCGCAACACAGGGATTACAGCGAGCAGACCGCGGAGATAATTGACGCGGAGGTGAAGCAGATAATCCAGGAGTGTGAGAAACGGGCGCATAGCCTGATCAGCGAACACCGCGCGCAATTCGACAAGATCGCCGGCTACCTGATGGAGCGCGAGACGCTTACGGGGGCCGATATCGATATCATCATGCGCGGCGAGGACCTTCCCCCCGTCCAGCTTGCGGTCGATGCGCCGGGTGAGCGTACGGAAAAGGAGGAGGGCCAGGACGGAGTCACCCAGCCGCATCCGGCGGGAGCACTGGAGCCTTCGCACTAGGACGACGGGAAATGTCCCCAATGCGCGATGACGACCTCGACAAGATACTCACCGATTTTGATGATACCGCGGAATTCAAGCAGGCGCGCAAGGAGGACCTGCGCGTCAAGCAGGAAATGGCCCGCAAGGCGGATTCGATCGTCGAGCATGGACCAGACGGGGACCTGACCGACGACGAATTCATTCGTAAGCTCAGGGGGATGGAGCTTCCGCGGGACATCCTTATATTTCAAAAGGGCCTGCTCGATGGACTGCATGAGCACACCATGTGCGCCCAGCAGCTCATTAAAAAATATTCCGAATTCGATCACGCGGAAACCTCCCACGCGATTTTGCAGAAATACAGGTTCGAGTTCCAGAAGCATGCCGAGACCGTCATGCAGATTTACGACGAGTACTACCCGGTACTTTCCATGGATTCGCTTGAGCGGAAGGCCAGGAGGGACTACGACAAGTATTTCGACGACTTCGAAGAAGCGAACAAGCTCGCGTTTCTCACCATAAAGGAGCTCTTTCTTCGCACCAGGGAATTCAACAGCAAGGTACGCAGGGAGTGGAACGACATCCTCAAGGGCCTCAGGGAACTGGGTTCCTCAAAGGAGGGCGCGTCGATTCAGGAGGACCTGCAGCCGGTTGTGGAGATCGGCAGCGGACTTTGCATGAAAACCGACGTGCTGCTCGGAAGGATCGCGACGGTTCTCGGGATATCCGAGCGTGACCTTGATGTGCTTGAAAAGGACATCAACAATAAAATTCACTTTAGAAAAGCCTTCCCCTATGCATACGAGGCGCTGTTTAATATCGACGCCGCCCTGAGACTCCAGACGGCCGGACACTCCACCGACGACATCCTCGATCCCGATTTCGTGGACAAGTCTGCATTTCCCTTTGGAAACGAATCCCGGGATTCAAAGTACGTAAAGGTGCCGCCCGCGACTGTAGCGGCTCTGAAAAAACATCAGGCAAAACCGCAGGAATCCATCGAGGAGATAACCTTCACGCTTCGCGGAAAGAGCAGCTGGAACACGCGCGAACCCTACCTTTTAAAGATAGATTATGACAAGCTGCAGAAGGATTACCAGGATCTTTCCACCGTCTTTTATTTCCTCAACCGTCCGGAAACCACGACGGACCTTGACGCGGCGGTAAAAAGGAGCCTGGTCAAATACCTGAGCGATCCGTCCAAGACCGCGCTGGAAGAATATGAAGAATTCCTTCACCGGGTGATCGTGTCAAACCTTGACATGACCTGCAATTTCTTCGGGGTAAAGGAAGAATCGCGCGCGATCTTCTCCTACCACCTGGGACCGCTCACGATTTACCGGCAGCTCGTCTTCGCGTTCCAGAACGACAAGTACGGACAATGCTGCCGATATCTGCCCGGCAACCGCGTCGTGCGCTTCCTGCCGCTCGAATATTTGAAAGAGGTGGTCCTCACCTGGTACGAAGAGAATATCAACAACCGGGACCTGGAGTTCGACAAGATCCAGGTGTACGACGAGCTGAGAAGAACCGTCGCGCGCAAGTACAGCGCGGAGGTGGACAAGTATACCCGCCTGCTCGATGAAACCATCTTGCGGCAAAACCTCGAGGCAAATCCGCAATTCAACCGGAACGACTATTTTAAAAGCAAGCATACACAGTGGTTCGGCATATCGAACATCCAGGTTTACAACCGCTTCGTCGATAAAACCGTTTTTAAATAAATCTTTCGAAAACCCCGGCAAACGGACATAGTCAATGCAGCAGATGAAAGTAAAAAAATATTCCGGCGATGATGAGCTTTCCGCGCGCATGAAGGAAGCGGGGATTTCCATCTCCCTGGACGTTGTAAAGGCTTCGATACTGGGGCGACAGGCGTCGTCCATTGACCGCATTATCGGCGATCTGATGAACGACGTTGTCGGCGCGACGGGTTCCCCATCGCGTGCCGGCGGCTTCCGCGATGAAATCGAGGCGCTCTGGTACCGGCTTTACGGCTCGTCCGCCTTCGCGGTTTCGCCGCACATGCAGATCGGGGATCCCGGGGCCGATCGGGAGACGCTCATTGAATTCGTGGGCCGGCAGGTGCTCGCGGGGGAGTATTTCCTGAGGCAGGCCGATTTCGGAAGGATCCAGGACTTCTTCGGGGACGAACGCTTCGCGAAGATATACGCGATATTCGAAAACAACCTCGCGCTCCTGCGGGAAATGCATAAAAGCATGCTAAATTGGGGGGAGAAGGATTTCCAGGACACGAAATCGCTGGTGGAAAGACTCAACCGGTTCACCAGGATACTATGGGATACCATGGTGACCCTCAAGGAATCGGTCAAGGCGAAAAAACACGAACGAGGCAAGAACAAGACCGTTATACGGAACATAGAGGCGCAGACGGGACAGGAAGTCCGGAGAAACGACCAGTGTCCGTGCGGCAGCAATAAAAAGTACAAGCATTGCTGCGGGTTGCTCTGATTTGGGCGATCGCTAGGAGAGAATGGCGAGAAGGCGGCTGGTTCGCATTCCCCGGAATAACGCATGACGCCGGATACCATCGAGAACATCCGGTGATTCATCGCCGTCAACGGCGGAGGATACCAGTTTCCCGGCCTCGGCGCGCGCGGCCACGATGAGCTCGTAATCTTTTACCGGGTCTGCAAATTCAAACCCCGTAAACCTTCCGTGCTGCCGCGCCCCGAAAAATTCCCCGGACCCCCTGAGACGCAGGTCCTCCTCCGCGATGCTGAATCCGTCATTGTTCGTAGCGAGCGCGTTTATTCTCGTGATGCCGTCGCCATCCGTCGAATCGGGATAGAGCAGCACGCAAAACGCCTGGTGGGCACCGCGCCCGACCCGGCCCCTCAGTTGGTGGAGCTGGGCAAGCCCGAAACGCTCTGCGTGAAATATGACGATCACGTTCGCGTTCGGAACGTCTATGCCGACCTCAATTACCGTCGTGGACACCAGGAGAGCGATTTTCCCCGATTTGAAGTCGCCCATGATCGCCTCCTTGGCGGTCGCGGGCATCCTGCCATGGAGGAGTCCGATGGTACGGTCCGGAAAGAATTCAGCTTTCAGCGATTCATAGGCCCCGGTCGCCGATTTAAGATCGAGCTTTTCGGATTCCTCGACCAACGGGAAAATGAAAAAAGCCTGGCGACCTTCCGCAAGATATTTCTCGACGGATTTGTACACCCCCTTTATGCGTGATTCCGGCAACGCGAGCGTTTTCACCGGCATGCGGTCCCGGGGAAGCTCCCGCAGCACGGATACGTCCAGGTCGCCGTAAAGCGTGAGGGTGAGGGATCGCGGTATGGGGGTGGCCGTCATCACGAGCACATCGCAGCGCGCCCCTTTTTCGCGGAGCTTCGCGCGTTGTTCGACACCGAACCGGTGCTGCTCGTCGATGACGATAAGACCCAGGTTGCTGAAAAGCACCTTTTCCTGGATGAGGGCATGCGTTCCGATAATAATGTCGGTGTTGCCCGTTTCCAGCTCCGCGGATACGGCCGACTTATTTTTTTGCTCCAGCCCGCCGGTGAGAAGCGAAATCTTCATGCCCCCCGGGCACAGCTTTGTGAAATTCGCATAGTGCTGCGATGCGAGAATTTCCGTGGGCGCCATAACCGCGACCTGTGCGCCCCGCGATACCGCAAGGATGGCGGCGGCCATCGATACGACGGTCTTGCCTGTGCCAACGTCGCCCTGGAGGAGCCGGTTCATCGGGTAGGGCTTTTGCATGTCCCCGGCTATTTCTAAAATCGCCTTCTGCTGATCTCCGGTGGGCGTGAAGGGGAGTCGGGCCATGAACGACGCGAGAACCTCTCCGTTCACGGCTCGCGCACTGTTTCCGCCCTGCCTCTGTAAACGCTTCCGGAGAAGCTGTAGGTAGTACTGAAAGATAAGGAGCTCGTTATACGAGAGCCGCCTCCGGGCGTCCTCCGCCTGGGAGATAGTTTCGGGGAAATGAACCGCGAGCAGCGCTTCCCTGAGTCCCATTAGATTCATCCGGGACCGAGTAGCGCCGTCCAGGGGATCGTTCACGGAATCGAGATGAGAATCGATCGCGCGCCTGATGATGCGCCGGAAGCCCCTGGAATCGAAACCGGCGCCCTTGAGCTCCTCCGTGGAGGGATACAGGGGGATTACCCGTCCCGTGTTGATGGATTGTATGCGGGAATCGGCCTCGAAGAAATCATAATCCGGGTGAACGATCTGCTTCGTGCGGAAAAATTCGACTTTGCCCGAAAACAGGACCTCTTCGCCCTCGACGAATATCTTTTTGAAATAGGTGATCCCGCGGAAAAATACCCCTGCCAGGACGTCCGTGCCGTCGTCAATGAGCACCTGGAGGTATTTCCGCGACCGCCCGGCCTGTATCACGCCGACAATTTTTCCCGAGATAGTAACGGTTTCGTTTACAAAACAATCACGAATTGCCTTGAAGGCCGAACGGTCAAGGTACCGGCGCGGCCCGTAGTACAACAGGTCTTCGACCGTTTCAATGCCGGCTTCCCGGGAAAGGACCCCGGCCTTCGCGGGGCCTACTCCTTTTACCGATTGGATAGGATCCGAAAGCACCTACTCCTCTTCGGCCAGATACCAGACGGAATTGGGTATCTGGACATACTTGTTGTCCTTAGTGTAAAAAAAGGTATAGGTGAGGCTGTGCTCGTCCTTGCCCGACGTGATCTTCGCGACATTGGTCCAGCGCTTGATTATCTTTCCATCGAGACCGAACACCGTAATAGTGAGATTCTGGCCGGTTATGTTCTCGAGCTTTCGCTGAAAGATGTTCTTCTGCTCGTAGGTGAAGAAATACTTGAAATAAAGGTAGCCGCCGAATATCAGCGCGAGTCCTGCGACTACGCCTATTATTTTTATCCTGGTACTCATGGTTCCTCCGGATGGTTCTAGATGGTATGACAGGACCGGGAAATCGGGAAATTTTCAATAATAATTTAATTTGAAATAGTGCCCGCCGGCAAAATGAAAATGTAACTTGACGGGGCGCAAAATTTCATACCAGATCGTCCACATGAACCAAATCCCTGAAATAAGACCTGCTGGCGGATCGGCATCGTGAAGAAAAAACGCTTTTTCAAGATAGTTTTCTTGTTTTTCCTGATCGTAACATCGGGCACCCTCGTGCGATGCGGTGAAAAACCCGAGGCGGAAAAGGAGCCGAATGACTCGTTTTTCACCGCTACCCCGCTCGCCGAAGGCCGCGCCATGCAGGGATTCCTTGCTTCGGCTACAGACAGGGACTATTATACCTTCCGGGTCGATGAGCCCGCAGTCATCGATATCGAGCTCTCTGCAATAAAGGGCGTGAACCATGCCTTCCAGGTATGGCGGCAATTCAAAGGGCAGGAGCTTCTCAAGCATATCGACGATTCACGCAAGTCTTCACCGGAACGATTCTGCAACCTGTACTGCGCGCCGGGCACCTATTTCATCCTGGTCATGCACGGCGACAGGGACACGCCGACAGGCAATTCCGAGAATCCGTACCTGCTTAAATACAAATCGCGCCGATACAGCCGCGAGGAGGCGGAGCCCAATGATGCGATTTCAACGGCGACGCGCGTCGAGGAAAACAAGGAGATAAAAGGATATTTTTCGCCGGCCTTCAATCGCATGAACGATAAAGGGGACGCCCCCATGCGCGAGGAGGATTGGTACGAATTCCGGGTGTCCCTGGATGATTTTCGAGCGAAGCTTGTGACAATTAACCTGACCGGCGTTCCGGGGGTTAATGCGACGCTGTCGCTTTACGACGCAAAAAAAGAGCTGGTCGCCCATTCGGATTCAACGGGGTCGGGAGAGGGGGAAAGCCTGCGTGACATCGGGATCTCATCGGAAGACAGGTATTACATCATGGTCGCATCTAAAAGCTTCGAATCGAACCACGATTCACCCTACAAGCTTTCCCTGACGACAAACGAGTACGATGAAGGCTCCGAGCTTGAGCCCAATAATGACATCGCGCGCTCAACGGCGCTGGCCGACGGTGATATCCATGCTAAGATATTCCCGGAGGGGGATATCGATTTTTTCAGGCACACTGCCGGGAAAGGCCGGTCGTTCTACTCGATCACGGCCGCGCCCCCGGAATCGCTTGACCTGGTCATGACGATAATCGGAAAAAACAGGCAGAAGATTTTCGAGATTGACAACGGTGGTCCGGGTGAAAGTGAAACATTCCCCAATGCGCTTCTGGAACCCGAATTCTACGTCATGGTATCCGCCAAGCGCGGACAGTTCGACAAGGGCGATTCGTACGTCCTTTCCGCAAAAAATTACGCCTTCTCCGACAATTACGAGATCGAACCGAATGACTCGCGG
Organism: Spirochaetota bacterium; assembly: GCA_004297825.1. NCBI lineage: Bacteria > Pseudomonadati > Spirochaetota > Spirochaetota bacterium. The sequence continues at coordinate 47,813 of SCSX01000015.1, read as the reverse complement.
GACAAGGCAAACAGGGTCGTAAGGAAAATTATCCGTGGCTACATCTCGAAAAAGCATGATCTCGATTATTACCTGCTTGAATATTCCAAAAGAGTAAAAATCACCCTGGAGATCGACGGCGTACCCGGTGCCGAGATGAAGATCAGCGTCACCGACCCGGCAGGATACGAAATTCGATCGGAAGAGCTTTCGGGCGACCGGAGCATCCAGGTCACCGAGATGATAGACGGCAGGGGGTACCTGATAATAGAAGCCCTGCGGGAAAATTATGAGCGTCCCTACCAGGTCCGGATACGGGAGGAATAGCAGTTAAAGCGGCCGAACCTAGATGGAGCTGGACTCGGCCTTGTTCCTGTTCGAAACCTTGGATACGCGGGAGGCTTCTTTCGAATAGTATTCCTTCACCACGTCGAAGGCGGTATCGTATTCATGCCGCGCGTTCCAAAGGAGATAGCCCCTGACCTCGGAATCGTGCACGCCGCGAATCTGTTCCTCGATGTATTTTTCGAAGGTAAGCTTGGAAAGGTCGTGCTTGTATTTGAATGCCTGGATGTAGGTCACGATATCCGCGTTCTTGACGCGCTCCCGGGCCCGTTTCGAGGTAATGAATACGGTCTGGTAGGGGTTCGACATGAGGTCCATGCTCCAGGTGTAGTGCGAGGGATAGGCCATGGGGCAGATAACGTCCACCACCTTGTCGAACACCTCCATGTTCTGTCCGATCTCGTCCTGCTTGTTGAGCGGAATACGGCCGAAGATGTCCGCGGCGATCTTCACATCGTACTTTTCAAGGCTTTTCTTCGCGCGCGCGAGGAAGCCCTGGATGAAATCGTATTTCTGCTGGAGGGTGAGCTGGCGCAATACCCCGAAATCGTTGAAGCGGATGTAATCGAACTGGATTTCCTTGAAGCCGTTCTTGCATGCGTTTTCTGCGAGGGCGATTTTATCCTGGATGGCTGCTTCAGGGACGGGGAAACTCTTCAGCCCGTCGGGAAAAACGACGACCCGCGCGATCGGGTGAAACCCGTTTTTAACGAGATATTCGATGTTTTCGGCGGGAACCATGCATTCCGAGAACCGGGAATTCTGGACGTCAAGTACCACGGTATTGAGGCCGGCCGCTTTCGCCTTTTCGATGAAGGGCTCGAGCTTTTTCATGTTCGCCCCGGCCTCGGTGGTGAGGTAAAAGCCCTTGTAGAACCGGGGAAACTTGTAGCCTTTCCTGTCCCCCTGGTCGGCGCTTTCCAGGCGGAGCCCGTTAGCTCCGGCTTCCCGGCCTTCGCTCCATATGGTATCGGTCACTTTGAAAACGATAAGCGCAAACACGATCAACGCAGGGAGACCAAACCACATGAACTTTTTCATGACCACTCCGGAATTTATCATTTACTTTTATAATAATCGTCCTGCAATTGAATAACTTCAATAAAATAACCCCGCAAAACGCCGCACGGCGGGCTAAAATCAATAAATACGGAAGGAGCGACTATCGGACGAATTTATGTCATATTTGTTGCCGCATAAAGCCCCTCGCGTCAATAAAAATTTAATAGTGAAAACAGGCACTTATTGGTTGCAGGTAGTACAATTCTATATATCTTATCGTGAGCGAGGTTGTAATGTCCATACTCGAAACAATTGACCGCGATCTCAAGGATTCCCTCCGCGCGAAGGAAGAAGTAAAGCTGGGGACGCTCAGGATGCTCAAGTCCGATATCATGTATGAAAAAACCAGGGGGACGGAGGATCTGAGCGACGAAAAGGTGATCGAAGTGCTCATGCGCTCCGCGAAGAAGCGGAAAGAGGCCATACATGAGTACACCAAGGCCGGCAGAAAAGACCTCGCCGACAAGGAAGCCGCCGAGCTGGTCATTATCGAGCTTTACCTGCCCACACAAATGAGCGAACAGGAGCTCTCCCAGGCGATAGATGCCAAATTGAAAGCCCTTGGTGAGGTCAGCAAAAAGGACTTCGGGAAGGTAATGAGCACGCTCATGAAAGACCTGAAGGGACAGGCGGACGGGGCCATGGTAAAAAAACTCCTTTCCCAGAAGATGGAGAGCCTCTGACGTTAACGGCTTCCCGGGGATCCTCTCCCGGCAGGTTGCTATTCCCGTCGTATCGGAGTCCAGGTGCCCATTAAACGCGAAACAATCGACCTTATCCGGGAAAGGGCGCAAATCCAGGATATCGTGAAGCGCTACGTGCCGACCCTGCAAAAAAAGGGCCGGAACTTCCTGGGCCTGTGCCCCTTTCACAAGGAAAAAACGCCCTCATTCACGGTTTCCCCCGATAAGCAGATATTCTACTGCTTCGGCTGCCAGACCGGGGGGAATGTCTTCACGTTCATTCAGAAGATGGAGCGGCTCGATTTCCCGGAAAGCGTGCGTCACCTGGGCGACATCCTGGGCATCCGGATAGAGGAAGAGGTATCGGCGCGCGCGGAATCGGGCGATATCGAGCGCGAGAAAAAGATCAACCGGATCGCCCTGAAGCACTTTCGGGAGATATTGAAATCGGACGCCGGAAGCCTCGCGCGCGAATACCTTGAGCGCCGCGGCCTCACGCCGCAGAGCATGGAGGATTTCTCCCTGGGCTACGTTCCGGACGAATGGGACTCGCTGTATCGGCGCCTGACCGCCATGAAGGCCCCCCTGGAACTTGCGGAGAAACTGGGCCTCTTGTCTTCCAAGGAAAAAGAGGGCAGGGTCCGCGTGTACGACAGGTTCCGCAACCGCATAATGTTTCCCATCTTCAACCACAAGGGGGAGGTGATCGCGTTCGGGGGCAGGGTCACGGACCAGGGGGAGCCCAAGTACCTGAATTCACCGGAATCCGAGCTCTTCCATAAGGGGAGCGTCCTGTACGGATTCGAACGGGCCCAGGAGAGCATTCGCTCCCTGAACAGGGCAATCGTGGTGGAGGGATACCTTGACGTCATAGGCTGCCACCAGGCCGGGATCACCAACGTCGTGGCCCCCCTGGGCACCGCGCTCACGCAGGGGCACGTGCGCTTCATGTCGCGGTACTGCCACGAGATCATCATGCTCTTCGACGCGGATTCGGCGGGCATAAAGGCGTCGCTGCGGTCCCTGGATGTCGCCCGGGAACAGAACGTCGAGGTGCGCGTGGCCGAGCTGCAAAGCGACGATCCCTTCGATTTCGTCATTAAAAAGGGCCCCCGCGAGCTCATGGCGGTCATCGATACCGCCCGAATGCCGGTCGATTTCCTCCTGGAAAGGGCGATTATCGCCGGACAGGGGAAGGGACGCATGGAGCTTCTGCTGAGCCTGTTCGATATACTCAAAGGCGTCGAATTCGAGAGCGAACGAAGCGGCTATTTCCACACCCTGGCGGAACGGCTCAAGATAAGGGAAGATGCGCTGCGCGCCGATTATAAAAAATTCACCGCGAAGGCGCTTCGGCCCGAAAATTCCGCGCTGCTCAAGACCGACCGGCAGGCCGGGACGCCCGCCGCCGATTATCTTACGCGCTCCCACAGGGAGATGGTGCTCCTGCTCTGCCGGCATCCCGAGCTCATAAACCAGGCCATAATCGACTTCTCGCCCGGTGATATCCCGGACCCCATCGCGCGGGAGATATACCGCAGGCTGGCCGAATTATTCGAGGCGGAGGAAAGTATTTCAATTGACAGGATCATCGATTATTTCACAGATGGGGAGGTAAAACTTTTTCTGGAAAAACACCTCTTTGTAGAGTATAATTTACAGAATCCCGGTGCCGCGTATACCGAGATATATATAAACGTGAAGCTGTATCAAATCGATCAGAAGATCGACAGATATGTGAACCTGATCAAAGCCGGCGATCCCGCGCGAGTCGACAGCAAGGAATACCTGACCGAACTTGAAATACTGCGCAGAGAGAAGGAAAAACTCTCTCATTATGTCTATAATAAATCCGTTTGAACCGCACTGTACGAGGGGCCATGAGCAAGAGCGAACTGATTCTCGAGAAGATCCCGGAAGTGAAGAAGCTGATCACCATGGGCAAGTCCAACGGCGAGATCACCTATGACGAGATCAACGACATTTTACCCGACAAATTGCTCAATTCCGACAAGATTGACGATATTTTCATCCTCCTGAACCAGCTGGGCATCGAGGTGGTCGAAGAATCCACCAGGAAGCTCGCGCCCGCGCCCGTGAAGAAGAAGTCCTCGACGGCTTCCAAGAAATCCTCGGGCTCCGCTTCGGAAGACTCTTCGTATATCGACGATCCCATTCGCCTCTACCTTAAGGAAATCGGGAAGGTATCGCTTCTGTCCGGCGACCAGGAGGTCGACCTTGCAAAGCGGATCGAGGAGGGCGAGCTCCTCATAGAGGACGCGGTGATACACTCGTCCCTGCTCATCAACGACCTCATCAAGAATTTCCCAAAAGTCAGGAGCGGGAAGATCAAGCTCATGGACGTGCTGCGCATCAACCGGCTTTACTATTTTTCGTCCGTCGACATGAAACAGCTCGAGAAGAAGTACGGCGAGAAGATGTCGGCGATCATAGGCGAGGACAAGAAGATCGTCCAGGTCCAGAACAAGATGAAGAAGCTCGACGCGGAGTCCAAGAAGTACGCCGAGTTCAAGGAAAAGATCGACGGGTCCATGAAGATCATCGTCGATTCGGTGCGCGACCTGGAAATCAACGAAAACGAGATCAGCAAGCTCGCGAACAAGATCCAGTCCATGGTGGCCCGGATCAAGGACACCCTCGACTTTTTCTCGTCCATAGAGCGCAAATACCGGAAGGATCTTAAAGACCTGAAGCATTATGCGCGCAAGGTCGAGAAGGGCGAGGACGTCAAGAAGATCGTCGCCGAATTCAAGATGAAGAATAAGGACGAGCTCGTGGAGCTTGTCAAGGATATACGCAACAACGAGCGGAAGATCAGGCGCATCGAGCAGGAGGCCGGGGCATCGGCCGACGATATTCTTAGATGGGGAAAGCAGATCGACCAGGGACAGCGGAAGATCCATGTCGCGAAAAAAGAGCTTATCAACGCCAACCTCCGCCTCGTGGTCTCTATAGCCAAGAAATACGCGAACCGCGGCATGCACTTTTTCGACCTTATCCAGGAAGGCAATATCGGTCTCATAAAAGCCGTGGACAAGTTCGAATACCGGAAGGGGTACAAGTTCTCCACGTACGCCACCTGGTGGATACGGCAGGCCATCACGCGCGCGATTTCCGACCAGGCGCGCACCATCCGCGTTCCCGTGCACATGATCGAGCAGATCAACAAGGTGATGCGCGAAACAAGGCTCTTCCAGCAGGAGTTCGGGCGTGAGCCCACCGCCGAAGAGCTTGCCGACAGGCTGGGCTGGCCGGTGAGCAAGGTCAAGGGCGTGAAGAACGTCGCGCGCGAACCCATCTCCCTGGAAACGCCGGTGGGCGAGGAAGAGGATTCGCTGCTAGGCGATTTCATCGAGGACAAGGAAGTCGATTCGCCCGCGAACACGGCGGCGTACCGGCTTTTGTCCGAGCAGATTCACACGGTATTGAATACCCTGCCCGCACGGGAGCAGAAGGTCATCCGGATGAGGTTTGGCCTGGACGACGGATACTCGCACACGCTCGAAGAGGTGGGCTACGTCTTCAAGGTCACCCGCGAAAGGATACGCCAGATCGAGGCGAAGGCGCTGCGGCGGCTGCGGCACCCCACCAGGGCGCGCAAGCTTAAGGATTACCTGGATTACATGTAGAACACGAAAGGGCGGGAGCGATCCCGCCCTTCTTCAATATCAGCTCCCCGTATTAATACTTGCAAAAATCGTCCTTGCCGTTACCCTCGCTCCATGGAAGATTTCAGGAAGTACCAGGAAGAAGCAGTCTCCGTGCTCGGGGCGGGCTCCTGGGGTACGACTATCGCCATGGTCATTGCCGAGGCGAACCCCCATCTTTCGGTCAAGCTCTGGGCCTACGAAAAGCAGGTCGTCCGTTCGATCTCATCGGCGGGCGTCAACGCGATGTACCTGCCGGGGGTCAGACTGCCGCACAACGTGATGGCTACGGGCAACATCAGGGACTGTGTTTTCGGATGCAAAAATATAATACTGGCGGTTCCCTCGAAGGCGATCTCTGAAACCTGCGCACGGATATCCAAAATCGTGGACCCGGACGCGCGCTTCGGCTATATCTCGAAGGGCTTCTGCAAGGTCCAGGGGCGGGTGCTCACGATTTCGGAAACCATTGAAAATGCCATACCCCAGGTCCGCGGGCGCATCGTCGCCATTTCCGGGCCCAGCCATGCGGAGGAGGTATCCAGGAAATTTCACACCTGCCTTTCCGTCGCCTCCGAATCGGCCGAGGCGCGGGATACCTTCATGGGCCTGCTGGAGTGCCCGTACCTTCACTGCCGGGGAAGCGCCGACGTGAAGGGGGTGGAACTGGGCGGCACGCTGAAAAACCCGGCAGCCATCGCGGCCGGGATGATTTCGGCGCTTCCCGCGTGCGGCGACAACCTGGCGGGAGCGCTCATCGCCGAATCGCTCAAGGAGATCATACGGATCGGGAGAATCATGGGGGCGCAGGAAGAGACCCTGCTCGACATCTCGGGGCTGGGCGACCTGGTGACCACCGCCCTGAGCGCGCACAGCAGGAACCGGAGATTCGGGTATGAAATCGCGCAGAGGATAATGACGAAGGGGAACACGCTGGGATTATTCGACCGGCTGATGCTGCGGCTTCGTCCCGGCTCGGTGCTTGCAAAAATGGGAGAGAAGCTCGATTACCTGGCGGAGGGGGCCTACGCGATCGAGCCGCTCATCGAGATCGCGGCCGCGCACGGTATCGCGCTTCCGGTGTATCGGTCCCTGTACGAGATACTTCTCAACAAGAAGGAACCGTCCCTCCTTATCGAGACGATCAAGGACCCGCGCAGGTTCGAGGAGATTTACCTGTCCACGAAAATCCAGGTCAAGGAGCGCAAAAGGGGGCTGGAGCACACGAGCGGCATCCATTTCAGGGAAATGATCCTTTCCTCGTTCGAGGAGCGGTATCGGCGCAGCGAGCCCCTCCGTGCCGAAATAGCGCGCTTCGTCGATTCGCTTATCACCCCGGGTGAGGACGGCGTTCCCCGCTCCGGCTACGCGCGCGACGCGTCGGCGGGAGAGTTCGCGCTTCTTCAAGACGCGCGAAAATCCGCGGCGGCGGCGCGCACGCTGTGCGATCGATACCTCGCCGGTATCGTCGACAATTATTCCCCGCTGGTCAGGCTCGCATTCGCGGGGCTGGTTCAGGCGGGCGCGCTGCTGGGAATCGGGAAATCCGCAGGAAACCGGAAGATTCTGTGCACGCCGACCGACTACCTGCGGAAAGAGGGCACGCCGCTTTTCATTATCGCGGGTGCCGGATTGGCCGATCCCCTCTCTGCTGCCGTCGCGCTGGGCAATGAATGGAATACGATGCCGAGATTTCCCGTGTACCTTGATGCGGCAGGGGGCTTCCTGAAAAAAGCGCTCATTCACCGGTCGGGGGGATACACCATCGACCGGTCCAGGCTCGTGAATCCCCTCTACCGGGAGCTGTTGTACGCGTATGCCGGGGTCATGCTCGTGAACGGGGTGTCCATGGTCGTGCCCGCGGGCGAAGACGCGCCGGTGGGCGATCAATTCGCCAGGGGGCTCATCGCGGCCGTGGGAGAAATGGCGCGCAACGCGTCGGCGCGGGTATGCATCGTGCCGGTTCATATCCGGCAGGGGTACGGACTCATGCTGGAATGCGGCAGGATTCAACAGGCCTTCGAGATGACCGGCACTCCGGCGGACGATGCACTCGCCGGTCTGGTCCTTTCCGATCTTGGAGTTTCACAGGAGTAGGCCGTCGAGTTGAGAGAGGGCTTCCCGGACGCGGCCATGGCCCGCAGGGGGCATATTACTGCGCGGAGGCCGCGTGTTCGTCGACGAACCGGGCCAGGTGCTCCCAGAAAGCGATCCTGTCGGGCATGGATCGCACGGGTATCTCGATATACTCGTAGGGGATCGAGACGCCCTTGTACCGGAATTCGACGGGCCCTCTTCCGGGCTTGCGCGACAAGTCCGGCTCCTCGGGAAGAAGGGCGATATATTCCCTGACGGAAAGCGGAAAAACCTTCCCGCCCCGGACCGCGTGCCCGGTGATGTCGCGCACGATCTGTTCGGATATTTCCAGGATGATGGGAATGCCCAGGTGGCTGAATATCCTGTCAATAAGCCCGAAGTAGAAACATCGCGCCGTCACGACACCGCCGCCCCGTAGCGCCGAATCCATGAAGTCGTGAATCTCGTCCCTGCCGGGCTTCCGGCAATCGAAATGCATCGCGCCCGTCTCGACTCTCACCTCTTCGAGAATTTTGCGCACGAGCCCTGAATAGCCCAGGAACCGGTTGAATCCGAAATATTTCGAGGAGGTCACCGCAGTGAAGATTACGGGCGTGCCCCCCGCCGTGAAGGGTTCCGAACAGTGCACGGCGTGCGGAAACCGGGCGGCGTCGCCCGGCGCGAGCGTGCAGGCGATTCCCTTCTGCAGTTCGACGGAATGCATGGGGATGCGCTCTTTCACCGCGGACGCGATGGCGGCGTCGCCGCTGAAGAAAAGGAATTCCGGTTTATCCTCGATCAGCCTCAGGGCGCCCGAGAGAAGGGAAAAATTCGTTATGTTATGGTCGTAGCACAGGGATTTAAAGACCGACGAGCCCGCGTGATCCGGGGTCCTCACGCCCAGCGATCGGTACCGGTCCCTGAGCTCCCTGTAGCGCTCGCGGGCCTGGCCCAGGGGAAGCGACCCGTGCGCAAAATCACGCATTGCGCCCGATATGGAAATGAGCAGTTCCTTTTCCCGGTCTTTCATTTTTATGGAGTGGTGCGCTTCAAAGGCAACGGATGATTCCGCATGTCCCCATCCATTCAAGACCAGTGCTTCGATAATTTCAACGATATTTCTCGGGCCGTGCGGAAAAGCCGGAAGCTTCCGGTGAACAGCAGCACATCGTCCCTTGCCAGGCATTCATGCAGGGATCGGTCCAATTCATCATTCGAGCCGACGAAGCGCCACGGCGCTCCGGTCGCGGAAACGAGTCCCGGATCGAGCTGTGCCGCCTTCAATCCGCGGGGATCGTCCGACTCGAAATAGAAAACCAGGTGGGCCCTGGAGGCGATCATTCTCGCCATGCGGATGTGGTCCTTGTCGCGCATCACGGAAAATACGACGATAAGCCGTGAATTTCGGGTTCTTTTCCCCAGCGCATCCAGTACCTCCCGCATGGCCGCGGGATTGTGGGCCGGATCGAACAGGATCCGCGGTGAATCGTTGAGGCGGGCCATCCGCCCGGGAATTGAAAGTCCGGCCAGGCCGGCGCGTATCGCTTCCTCCGTCACGGGAAGAGCGCATGACCCGGCAAGAAACGCGGCATGAATGGCGAGCGCCGCGTTCTTCGCCTGGAAGTCGCCGGTCGCGGCGACGGGTACGTCGTGCAGCGTGCAGGCTGTACCGGAATAATCAAGACGGATATGGGCTGGCGCCGATTCGCCGGTCGTGCGCACGTGGAAATCCCTTCCTAAAAGATGCAGAGGGGCGCCGAGCTCCCTGCTCCGCTGCGCGAGAACCCGCACGACCGATGCGCGGGAATTGGAGCTGACAACCGGAACGCCCGCCTTGATTATGCCCGCCTTCTCCTTCGCAATGCCCGGTAAAGAATTTCCCAGGACGGCGGTATGGTCGAGCGATATGTCGGTAATTATCGACACGCAGGGTGCGATGACATTGGTCGAATCGAGCCTCCCCCCGAGACCGGTTTCGACGATCGCGATGTCGATTTTCTCGCGGCTGAAATGGCGGAAACAAATCGCGGTGAGCGCGTCGAAATACGTGGGCGCGGCCCCCGGGCCCACAAACGCATCGAGGATCTCCGCGATGCGAAGGTCGAGCGCCTCGTCCGAAATCTGCATCCCGTTGATGACTATCCGCTCGTTGATCCGCTCGAGGTGGGGCGAGGTATACAGCCCGGTCCGGCAGCCCGCGGCGCTGAATATGGCGTGCAGCATGTGGCACACGGATCCCTTCCCGTTGGTGCCCGCGACATGGATGGACTTGAAGTCCCGGTGCGGATTGCCCACGCGATCGAGAACCGTGCGGATCGCGTCCTGGCTGTACTCGCCTTGAGCAAAGCCGCCCGAACGCTCGAAGCTGGCAAGGGCCGATAAGCGATCGACAGGGCTGGCCACGGTGCGCCTATTCAGGGACCGCGTGCGGCATGGCGTCGATGATTGTTGCGCGCATGATTTCAACGGGGGCGCTCATCCCGGTCCACAGCTCGAACTGGAGCACGCCCTGGTAGAGGAGCATATCGGTGCCCTGGACGATCGTGCATCCCGCGTCGCGGGCCTCCCTGAGGAGCCTAGTCATGGGAGGGGCGTACACGATATCCATTACCAGGTGCGCCGATGCCAGCAGCGAGGCGTCGATCGGGGTGTCGTGGGTATCGGACCCCATTCCCACGGGGGTGGTATTGACGATGGCGTCGATATCTTTCATTAAAGCGCGGTCCAGCGAATTCAGGGTGCGGTGCGCGACGCCGGGATACGACGCCGCGAGCTCCGCGGAGAGGGCCGCGATCCTTGATTCGTTGCGCCCCGCGACGAGCACGCGCGCGCCCGCGGCGAGAAGCGTGAACGCGACGGCGCGCGCCGATCCCCCGTTGCCGACGACCAGCACGGATTTGTCGCGCGCAGAAAATCCGGCCCGCTCAAGGGCAGTGAGCGCGCCCCTGCCGTCCGTGTTCGCGCCATGAAGGCTGCCGTTCCTGTTCACGACGGTGTTGACGCTGCCGATGCGCGCCGCGAGCTCGTCCACGGAATCGAGAAGGGGGAGCACCGGGGTCTTGTAGGGAATCGTTACGCTTGCGCCGTGAATGGGAAGCGCCCGCATCGCCGCGAGCGCATCCTTGATGGACGACGGCTCGAAGGCGAGGTACACCGCGTCCATGCCGAGCGCGGAAAACGCCGCGTTGTGCATGCGCGGGGAAAGGGAATGGCGGACCGGATTGCCGAATATGCAATAGAGCCTCGTGAGGGCCCCTGGAATTTTCACGTTTCAACCTTCCTGATGAAGCGCTTCGTATGGCGGTCGATATACTCGGTGGTAAACGAGGTGCGCTCCACGACGATGAAAAACCCGCGCTCGTCGACGGCAAAGCCGTTATGGTAGTCTTCCACGAGAAGCGCCTCGTTCGGATCGAGCTCGACGACGCGCTCGCGCGCGCCGTCATAGAGCACCATGCCCATTCGTCCGCCGGCGCAGATAAAAAGCTCCGGGCAGGAATGCTTTTCGAGCGTCTCGACCGCACCGGGGCCGGCGAATTCGGGCCGGTAAATTCCCGTGCGCCAGCTGCCCTGGTCGGAGAATTTGACCTCCCAGCGCGCGCGGGGAAGAATGTTTATAATTTCGTCGCTCAATGGGGCCCTCCGTGTCTCGATTCATAAAACCGGGGACCCGTCTACGCAAGTATTTTTTATCGGACCCCCGGGGACGATTATCATTGACTTAATCGGGGCTCGTCGATACATCTGGGTGCATCGGAACCCTTAATGAATCAAGTCGGAAAAATCCCCCTATTTGTCAATCCGCTTTCCAGGATAAACAAGCTCCGGAAGGGGAAATCCATTCGCGAGTTTCGGGAAGCGGGGCAGGGGCTGGTAGAGGTGATCGCGCCGTGTTCTTTCGACGAACTCGACGATGCGGTCGCGCGCTGCAGGAGGGAGGGGATTTCCATTCTCGCAATTTCCGGCGGGGACGGCAGCATCCACCAGGTACTCACACGGTTTATCCGCGAATACGGCTCCGACCCGCTGCCCCCGGTGCTCCTGTTGAAAGACGGGACCATGAACAACATATCCCGGACGATCAATCTCAAGGGGAGCGGCTTGAGCATCCTGAAACGCTACCTGGCGCGCGTCAGGCGGGGCGACGCGATCGGCACGGTTCCCCGGAACACGCTCAGGATCGAGGACCGCTACTGCTTCCTGTTCGGGAACGGCCTGGTCACGAATGTGCTGGACGCGGTGTATGACGGGGGCAGCAAGGGATTGCTCAAACGCATCAGGGTATTTGCCCGCGCCATCTGGGAGTGCGCCTCCGATACCGGCACCCCGCGCCTGTTCAAGAGGTTTCACGGCCGCGTCGCACTGGATGGAAGTTACCTTCCCTGCGAGGATTTTATCGGCGTGCTTGCGGGAACGGTGGAGACCGTGGGCATGGGATTCTCCCCGCTCGCCCCGCGGCACCCGGGTGAGAGAAGCTTTCATGTGATCGCCACGGCGCTGAGCCCCCGGGAGGTCCTGCGTTATTTTATCCGGCTAAAGCGCGGCAAGCCCATTCCCAGCCCCAGGCATTTCTACCGGCATGTGAGCTCCCTGCGCATGGAGTCGCCGGAAGGGATCACCTACACGATGGACGGCGACCTCTACCACGCGTCCGGGCACGTGGAGGTCGATATCGGGCCCGTCGTAAACCTCGTGTACGTCTAGAATTCCCGCCGCCTATTCCGTCCTGACCACCGACAGCATCTCGGAGATGCGGCGCGAGTGCGTCGTCAGGGTGTCCACCACGCTCATGAATTTCTTGATGCTTTCCATGGTCTTGTCGACCGCGGCGTTCATCTGGTCTATCGCCGACATGACCTCTTTCGTGGTGCTCATCTGCTCGTCGGCGGCGACCGCGTTCGTGTTGGAAAGCTCGGTGAGCTGTTTCACCTCCCTGAATACGGCGTCTGTCTCCTCGACGAACGACTTCGAATGGAACGCGATGCGCACGATGATGTCCGAGGTGGTCTTGACCGAATCGGTCATCGCCTTCATGCTTCCCGAGATGTCCAGAATCTTGACGATGCCTTCCTGCACGCGCTTCCCGCTTTCCTTGATGAGGTTTTCGATGTCGCGCGCGCCCGTGTTGGTGCGGTCAGCGAGCTTGCCCACCTCGTCGGCCACGACGGCGAATCCCCGGCCCGCGTCGCCCGCGCGCGCGGCCTCGATGGATGCGTTCAGGGAAAGCAGGTTTATCTGGTCGGAAATATCGCGGATCACCGCGAGGGTCTCGCCGACCTTTTTCGAGCTTTCGCCGATAGCCTTTATTTCGTCCACCGTGGTGCCTATTTCTCCCTCGATCCGGGCCACGTTGCTGTAGGTCTTCTCGGCGATCAATTCCGCTTCTTCCGTGTTCCGGGAGATGCTCTGCATCGAATTCACGAAACCGGAGATGGACTTGAACACACTATGCGTCTTCTCATACTGGTCCTTCACGTTGCCCGAGATCATCTCGATCGACGACATTATCTCCTCGACCGAGGCCGAGAACTCCTCGATGGTGCTGGCGTGGGACTGGGCGTCGTCCGATATGCTGCGGCTTGTCGAATCGACCGTGGTCGCGATCTCGCTCAGGTCGCTGGAGGCTGTTTTAAGGTTCACGGTGATGTCCCTGAAAATGCTTTTCATCCTCTGGAGCGCATCCACCATGTCCCCGATCTCGTCGCCGAACTGGTACCGGGCGCTGAAATCTACCGCCCTCATGTCACCGTTGGACATGTGGTTGAGCTGCCGCGATACTTCCGCCAGCGGCCTGAACTTGACGGTTGCAGAGTAGAGCGAGTAAAATACGAGCGCGAGGACCGCACACCAGCCGAAGACCACCATGATGGTGGCGATCACGCTCAGGTCCTTGAAGAAGCTGTTGGAAAGCTCCCCGCTCATCACATAAAGCCCCGTGTCCGGGATCTTCATGAAAAATGAATAGTATACGTTGCGGCCGTAATAGATGCCGGCCATGCCCTCGCCGCCGCCGATGAGCGCGCGCACGTTCGGTTCGAACCGGTTGGTAATCATCCAGTTCTTCTCGAGGTCGTTCAGCGCGTTCTTTCCAAGGATGTCCGGGAAGCTGGAACCGGTAATCGTGCCGGCCCGGTCCAGGATAAAATGAAAATCCTGATTCAGGAGCTTTTTCGAGCGCAGCTGTTCGAGAATGTACCTATCCCGCTCGGGGCCGGGCTTCGCGGGCGCTTTTTCGAGAATGGTTTCCAGGGAGAGCCTGAACGAGAGCATGTTTCTCTCCATTCCCGCGGGTTCGTAGATGTTCCTTATCGATACATAGGTGAATATCGAGGCCACGATGAGCAGCACCATGACCATGTTCATGACGGGGAGCATCAGCTTGTGCTTAAGCTGCACGCGTTTGAATTTCGCGCCGGCGTCGTGCATCAGACGCGCAAGACGGGGAGCGGCGAACAGGTGCATCACGTTCCCCCCCGCGATACCAACCCCCGCCGTGCAGAAGGCGATGATGGCGACGCTGCCCATCGCGGGCGGCGTCTTGCGCATGAATTGAATGGCCGTGTAAAGGACGGGGGAGCTCGTCGCCAGGATAACGGTTGTTATATAGAGCTTTCGCGTGTAGGTATCGATACGCCTGCGAAGCTTGGGATCATCCCGGATCGCCTCGACTGTGCCGAAGAAAAGTGTGCGCATCCTCACAAGGCTTACCAGGTTGACGATGAAGTAAATCAGGGTCGAGGGTACAAGGATGAACGCCACGGCGACGACCACGGTCCTCAATTTTGCCATCTCCGTAATGGCGATGGTCATGGATCCCAGGCACACCCCGACGATTATCTGTATAAGGGTGAGTACCAGCAGGAATTTCAAAAATGTGCGAAGTCCGCGCAGGCCGCCCCGGGGGGATTTTTCTTTATTCATATCTACGATCTCCATAGTATGTTCGATTGATTGTCGTACAACGAGTTAAATTGTAAACAATTAATTATGCCCGGTTGGGTTAAGAAGGATCGGACGAGACCGTGCAGCCCGGAAAATGGTATTTACTATTGCTTAAAATTTGGATATACTATAAATACTGTTGCGTAGTAGCGCGTTCCGCGCTCGAATCAACCATTAATAGCTACAGGGGACAGGATAGTGATTGAGACACAGATTCCGGATGACGGGTATAAGAAATCGTTTTTAATCGATATGGACGGTGTGATTAACCGCGGGCCTACCCTCATCCCCGGGGCCAGGGAATTCGTGAACAGGCTGATCGATCGCGGCTACCCCTTCCTGTTCATCACGAACAATTCCTACCACACCCAGTTGGAGCTCCGCCACCGCATGCACGGAATGGGGATCGAGGTGGAGGAAAGCCGATTCTACACCTCCGCCATGGCGACGGCGACCTTCATGGAGTACCAGAAGCCCCGGTGCTCGGCGTACGTGATCGGCGGCAAGGGGCTCCTGGCCGAGCTCGAAAAGCACCATATCACCGTGACCAAGGACAATCCCGATTACGTGGTAATCGGCGAGACGGACGAGTACGATTACCTGAAAATCATGGAGGCGACGTTTCTTATCATGGAGGGGGCCCGATTCATTGCAACGAATCCCGACATAACCGGTCCCACCTCGCGCGGGCCGGTCCCCGCGTGCGGCGCCCTCGTCGCTCCGATAGAAAAGGTCACCGGTCGCAGCCCCTATTTCCTGGGGAAGCCAAATCCCGCGATGATGTACTGGGCGCGCAAGCACATAGGCGTGCATTCGGCGAACTGCTTCATGGTGGGAGACCGCATGGACACCGATATCGTCGGGGGGCTCGAGGCCGGCATGACCTGCTGCCTCGTACTCACGGGGGTGACCACGAGGGAGATGGTCGGTCAGTTTCCCTACGTGCCCGATTACATCTTCAATAACGTCGGGGAGATCGATCCCGACAGGATACTTTCACGACGGGACCGCGTGGCGAAAGGAAGGTCCTGAACTGGGGTACCGCCTACCTGTCGAGCGCGGCGATCGCAGGAAGCGTTTTCCCCTCGAGCATTTCCAGAAACGCACCGCCCCCCGTCGAAATATACGACATCTTGTCCGCGTAACCGGACTGGTTTAGCGCCGAGACCGAATCTCCGCCTCCGATCACGCTCAGGCAGCCCGATTCCGCGACGGCCTTCGCGGTCATGTTCGTTCCGCCGGCGAAGGCGGCGTTCTCGAACGCGCCCAACGGCCCGTTCCAGATGATGGTCTTCGATTTCATGATAACGTCCCTGAACAGCGCGACGCTTTGGGGTCCCACGTCGAAACCTGCCATGTCGGGGGGGATGTTGTCTATCGGCACCACGCTGGTTTTTGAGCCGCTTTCCATATCCGGCGCGATTACCGCGTCGACAGGCAATAGTATCTGGACGTTATGCTTTTTCGCCAGCTCCATGATGTCCCGCGCGGTCTGAACGTAGTTTTCCTCGACGAGGGATTTCCCGGTGTTCACGCCCTTCGCCTTCAGGAAGGTGAAGGCCATTGCGCCGCCTATGACCAGGTAATCGACCCTGTCCATGATGTGCTTGAGCACCTCGATTTTCGTAGAGACCTTCACGCCGCCCACGATCGCGAGGGTGGGCTTTTCCGGATTTTTCATCGCCTTGTTGAAATATTCAATCTCGTCTTGAAGCAGCGTTCCGGCCGCGCAATCTTTTACGTAATGCGTGATCGACTCGTTCGAGGCGTGCCCGCGGTGCGCCGTGGCGAAGGCGTCGTTGATGTACACATCGCCCAGGGACGCGAGCAGTTTGCCAAACGCCTCGTCGTTCTTTTCCTCTTCGGGATAGTACCGTATATTCTCGAGGAGCGCGACATCCCCCTCCTTCATGGACGCGACAGTGTCACGCACCGCGTCACCCAGGGGGGCGTCGATAAACTTCACGTCTTTTTTCAAAACCTGCGACAGCCTGAGCGCCACGGGCTTAAGGCTCATCTTCGGTACGACCTTCCCGTCGGGACGTCCCAGGTGGGAAATGAGTATGACCTTCGCGCCTTCTTCTATGCAGTAATTCAGGGTGGGGAGTGTCGCGGTGATGCGCGTATCGTCGGTGATGTTCATTTCCTTGTCGTAGGGCACGTTATAGTCCACGCGGATGAGGGCCCGCCTGCCTTTCAATTCAAGGTCTTTCAGGTATTTGATCGCCATGTCGACACCTCGTCGTCCATTGAATGGTTTCGATACGCCGGAAAGAGGGTGGGGCGCCGGAGCGCGCCCGTCAAGAAATATTTAGCGCTCTTCGGCCTGCATCCTGCGTATCTTCTTCTTTACCACAACCTTTGAGATAATGATCGAGATTTCATAGAGGAGCATGAGCGGTATGGCGACCATCGACTGGGTAAGCGGGTCCACGGTCGGGGTGATGATTGCCGCGATGATCCACACCAGTACGATCGCGTACTTGCGCTTGGAGACCAGGAACGCGGGGGTGACGAGGCCGATCTTGGTGAGTATGAGGATCACGATGGGAAGCTCGAAGATGCCTCCCATGGCGAAGCTGAAGAGCATGATCACCGAAAGATAATCGCTCGCGCTGATCATGCTCACCATGTCGGGCGGCGTGAAGCTGAGAAGCGCCGTTATCGCCATGGGGAGGGCAAGATAGGTGAGGCTCACGCCCAGGTAAAAGAGCAAAACCGCCACAACGATCATACCGCGCGCAAATCCGCGTTCCTCCTTGTTTATTGCCGGCGCGATGTACTTCCATATCTCGAAAATGATTATGGGAAATCCCAGGAGCAGCGCCGCGATGAGCGAAGACTTGAGCCTGAGCAGAAAACCGTCGATGAGGTTGAACACGTTGAGCTTGAGCCCTGTATCGGTATAGGGTTTGGTGAGAAAGGACAGTATCTCGTCCGAGAAGAAGAACGAAAGCAGCATGATGACGAGGATGGAAACCAGCGTGAACACTATGCGGCTTCGAAACTCGTCCAGGTGCGAGATGAGGCTCATGGGGGTGTCCCCCCGCTTGAGGGCCTCGGGATCGATCTCTTCTTCCGGTTCCTCTATCTTCACGGGGAGCTTCGAGGGGACGCGGGCGAGCGCGTTCTCGACGACAGGAGACTTCTTTTTACCGCGCCTGGGCGCTCCGGCGGGGGCTTTTCCCGTATTGGGCTTCTTCTTCCTGCCGCCTGTTTTTTTCTTGTCTTTCGGATCTTTTTTATCGGCCACCGGGGCGCTCCTCAGTAAATATCGTGAAATTCCATGCATTGTCGCGGACACTGTCAAGCATTTTGCGGGAATTAAGGAAATGCGCTTGCCGCGCGCGCCGCGCACCGGCAGAGTTGATCAGCGCGAAAAGCGCCTGTAATCAGCGCGGGGAGGGAAAGACCCGAATGAGCGGCAATAGTACCGATACTGCCTCGATCCGGATCGCGCTCACGCTCGACACCGGGCGGGGTATGGAATCGTACCACGTCTACGGCGAGAGGCATTCCACGGAGGACGTCCTGCATCTTTCAGGGCACTTCAACGAGCTCGAGGCGCTGTACGACGCGGTGAACGAGGGCGCCGATTTTCTCGAGGACTTCGAGGAGCGCCTGTGGCCCTACATCTGGATGGAGGGCGCGGATGGATACGTCCTGTTGGACGATTTCAACGTCTCGGTGGATTTCACCCACGAACGGAGTATCGGCGACATGGCCTCGTACATCTACATCGATCCGCGCCGGGCGTTCGGAGACGGGAAGCATCCCACCACGGTGCTCTGCATGAAACTGCTTGCCGGGTATCTGCGCCCCATTCCCGAGGAGGCCCGAAAAGGCCTGTCGATCATGGACGTGGGGACCGGCACCGGGATACTTTCGATCTTCGCGGCGCGTTACGGCGTGCGCGACATCAGGGGGATCGATATACACGACCGCGCGGTGGCATGCGCGCGTGAAAACATGATCGCGAACGGCTGCGGGTTCATCGACGTGGGCCTGGGCGACCTCGCGAACTTCAATCCCGGCAGGACCTACGACATCGTGCTCGCGAACATAATCACCGACGTGATACTCGCCTACCTGGACAGGATCCTCGCCCTTGTCGCCCCGGGCGGCGCGCTCATAATGAGCGGCATACTCACGCGCCGCGCGCATGAGGTGCTGGAGGCGCTGCGCCATCGCGGTATCCGGATCGCCGACGACGCGGAGATGGACGGCTGGACGGGACTGTTTATCCGTATGGACGGCTGAACCGGAGACGGGCCATCACACCCGGCTCGCGGAAATGCCGAGCAAGGACGCCGCGTTCTCGAAAAAAATCATACGTTCGAGCGATGCGTCGCCGCGGCACGCGGCGCGGACGGTCCGCAAATGCGGCTTCCGGTTCCCGTACGGCCAGTCCGACGCGTACATGACCCGTTCCGCGCCGAATGAACGGATGAGTTTCCTTATGGTATAGGGAGACTGGAAGCTCGTGTCCACCCAGACGTTTTTCAACCCGCCCATGAGTGCGCGCACCTCGCGATGCCAGAAAAGCCCCGCGTGACCCACGACGAATCGTATGCCGGGGAAATTCCGCACCATATGCGCAATGGGCTTAATCGACCCAAACGCGGCGACGTTGCGGTGTTTCTCGTCCCCCAGGTAGTATTGCGATTTTCCCGCGTGTACGAGCACGGGCCTTCCGAGCGGCTGGAAGGCCTCCAGGACGCGCGAGGTGCGCTCGTCCGTGGGGGAGACACGCTGTATCACGGGGTGGAGCTTGAGCCCGCGGGCGCCGTCCCGGACATCCTCCCGGAGCGATTCCTCCATTGAGCTCATGTCGTCGAAGTCGACGGTCGTGAAGGGAACGATGCGATCGTCGTGCGCGGCAGCGCCGATGAGGTCCTTGAAGGTTACGTGCGGCGCGATGGGAAGGCATACGGTATGCGCGATATCGGTTCCATCGAGGGATTCCCGCATGTTCTCGAGCGTCGCCGTGGAATTACGCGCGCGTTCCGCCCTGGTCGCCTGGGTCATGCAGGCGTAATAAAGAAGCTTGCCCAGGCCCAGGTTCCGCATCATGAGACTCTCGCTGAGGGCCTGGGGATCCATCATCGCGGGCATTCGTACCCCTTTCCGGTAGATGAGCTCTCCGCCCCCGCGGTTCAGTATGTCGCCCAGGTGGCTGTGCGCGTCAATGATCATGGCAAGGTACCCCCTCTTTCCGCGCCCGCCGGTTTTCGAAGGATGCGGCTTCGATGTGCCGTGGGATCGCGGGTATGAGTATACCATCATTATATTAGTTTGGCAACCAATAAATACGTCCCCGCGACCTCCGAAATGAAAAAATGTATTTTAATTTTCAGGGTGGGAATGCTATTGTTGACCGTGCGCGTGAAAGTGCGTACGAACAAATAGAAAGATCGCCGGGGGATTGCATTCCCTGTCCCCTGAAATCATTCTCACAGGAGAATTCCCATGCACAGGGGCGTTCCGACGGTACTCGCCGCGGGCATGCTTATGCTCTGCGGCTGCACGAATAAGGGCCCCATGGAGGCCGTGATGGACCAGCGCGCGCTCATACCCCGACCCACACAAGTCGAATCCGTGCCGGGATCTTTTACAATCAGCGGTGACACGATTATTTTCGCGAGCGATGACGCATCCGTGCGCACGACGGCGGCCATGCTTTCCGGATGGATTTCGGACGCCAAAGGGCCTGCGCTCATGATAAAATCATACCAGGGGGCGCGGCGGCAGGGCGCCATCCACCTTGCACTGGAGGCGCCCGGGAGCGGGATAAACGCGGAGTCCTACTCGCTGCGTATCGGACCCGACGAGGTGTTTCTGGGCGCGCCTTCGCCCGAGGGCGTGTTTCGCGGCGCGCAAACGCTCAGGCAGATGATCCTTGCCGGGCCGGGCGGCCCCGGGAATAAGACCGTCAGACTTCCGGGAATCGTTATCCGCGATGCGCCGCGCTTCCCCTGGCGCGGACTCAATCTCGACTGCAGCAGGCATTTTTATCCGAAAGATTTCATTAAACGCTGCCTGGACCTTCTCGCGCTCTACAAGATGAACGTGTTCCACTGGCATCTCACCGACGACCAGGGCTGGAGGCTCGAAATCAAAAAATATCCGCGCCTGGCCCAGGTGAGCGCCTTCAGAAAGGAGGGCGGGGCCGATTACGGAGGCCTGTATACGCGCGACGACGTGCGCGAGATCGTAGAGTACGCGCGGGAGCGCTTCATCACCGTGGTCCCGGAGATCGAGATGCCGGGTCACTGCCAGGCGGTCCTGGCTGCCTACCCGGAACTGTCCTGCACGGGGGGACCGTTCAAGGTGAGCGCACGGTGGGGAATTCATCGGGACGTATTCTGCGCGGGCAGCGAAGACACCTTCCGTTTCCTGGGAGACGTGCTCGCCGAGGTCGCCGCGATGTTCCCCGGGAAGTACATCCACATTGGCGGTGACGAATGTCCCAAGTTCAGGTGGAAGGCATGCCCCAGGTGCCAGGCGCGCATGAAGGAACTGGGCCTTCGCGACGAGAAGGAGTTGCAGAGCTGGTTCATCACGCGCGCCGAATCTATGCTCGCCGCGCACGGGCGAAGGCTCATAGGCTGGGACGAGATACTGGAGGGCGGGCTGCCGGAATCGGCTACCGTGCAGTCGTGGCGGGGTGTCCAGGGCGCGGTCGAGGCGGTGAAGCAGGGCCGCAGGGCGATTGTGTCCCCCACGTCGCATACCTATTTCGATTACGGGCTCGCGATCACCAGCCTGGAAACGGTCTATTCGTTCGAGCCCATTCCCCCCGGAATCCCCGAAGACCGCCGGGGGCTGATACTCGGGTCCGAGGCGAACATGTGGTCCGAATACGCGACCGTCGACAACGTCGAAGAGAAGCTTTTCCCCCGGATGCTCGCGCTCAGCGAAACGCTGTGGAGCCGGCCCGAGGGCCGGGACTATGACGAATTCCACGGACGCCTGCAGACGCACTACGGCATTCTCGATGCGCGCGGGGTGCGCTACGGCGCCGAGCGCGAGCCGGGCATACTCAAGGCATGGTATTTCATGCGCGACCTGCGCACCCTGTTCGGCATGATCGCCGACGACCCCGGGATCGCCTGGCACACGATGAAGCTCTACCTCGGCATGAAGGGCGACGACTAGGGGGACGCTGGTTCACGGGGGTTATCACACGGAGTGGGCTTGCATGAAGGGACGGGCCCATGATTTTCCGGGCGTTGCATGGCGTGTGGAGGAAGGTAAAGGAAGCGTTTCGCTACATCCCGCGACTGGTGGCCCGGCGATAAAAGAATAAGTACATTCCAGCTCAGGGGGTTCCAATGCTATACGATGCGCATCTCTGGAAAAACACCACATGCTCAAAAACCGAAAAGCGGAAAATTATCCCCATAATAGACATGCTCGTTCAATTCGCCGAAAAGGCGCGCATGGAAGGCCTCCTCGCCCTTGAAGACGAGCTGCCCGGCATCGAATCGACTTTCATAAAAAACGGCCTCAGGCTCGTGGTGGACGGATGCGATCCGCAGCGTGTGCATGATATATGTGTGACCAGGATGCGTGCCGGGCATTTTGACGGATGGGAGCTGCTCATGC
This sequence comes from Spirochaetota bacterium, assembly GCA_004297825.1. Classification (NCBI taxonomy): domain Bacteria; kingdom Pseudomonadati; phylum Spirochaetota; species Spirochaetota bacterium. The sequence continues at coordinate 25,450 of SCSX01000015.1, read as the reverse complement.
GCATGGTCGCGACGAGCGGGATACTGGGCATTCAGCAGGGACTTTCACCAAACTATGTCCGCGAGGAAATGATGGCGCATCTCGGGGAACGGTTGGAACCCGATTATTCCACTCCGCCGGCGGTACACGGTCAGGCTGATCCGGAAAAAGCGGACGACAAGACCGGTTTTACGCCCAACCGCGTTCCGGTTAACGAAATGTCTCCCGGAGCGAATATCTCCATTCCCATGGAAGACGAGGAATGCAGGCAGGAGCTCGAAAAAATCCTGTCGGCCAACAGGCGCATCGTGTCCAGCGAACCCGTTTCCGAACAGGAGATAGGGGCGCTCGCGGAGGCAGTGAAATCGTCCGGGCAGGGAGTGCGCACCCTTATCATGCTCCTGGGATCACGACCGGCAGAACTGTCTTCGCAGGTGATGCGGGGATTCGAGGAATATGCCCCCGAATTGTATGAACAGATCATGCAGAAATGGTTTGTCTTCGAGGATCTTGCCGCGTGCGGCGACAGGGTGATACAAAAAGTCCTTCGCGAGGTGGATACGCAGGACCTTGCAAAAGCCTTTAAGGGCGCAAGCCCGGCAGTACAGGAGAAGATATTTGCGAATATGAGCAAAAGGGCAGCCGCGCTTCTCCGCGAAGATATCAAGTATATGGGCCCCATACGTCTCGAGGACGTGGAAGAATCACAGAACAGGATAATCCGTATCGTTCACAAGCTCGGGGAATCAGGAGACATACTCATCGCAAGGCCGGGAGAGCGTTTTGTATAACAGAACTGAGACGCCGGCGCGCAGGTTGGGGAAAACTACCAGCTTACAAGGTAGGTACAGGAATCCGCACCCTTCTTGCGGCAGGGCTGAGTATCGTCATGGCGTACCATCACCAGCGGAACGCCTGCCGGTTTGAAACGCTGCGACATCGCATCGATTATGCCTCTATCGAAATCGCAATGATACGGGTTATTGCATACCAGCTTCATCTTGCGCTCCCCCGTTTTCTCGAATGCGTAATGCCCTATGCCTTCCTTCATGGCTCCGGTATTCGGGTTGAAGAGCACCTCGTTGTTGATCCTGTGGTTCATGTGGTACGCAACGTCGATCGCGGAGAGCGCCTTTTCGATATCGTCAATCTGGGGCGGAAATTTCGCGTTCTCGGGTATTTTCTTCCCGATGTTGAAGAGCGTATAATCTCCCGTCGCCTTGGCTATGGCCTCGAACGCATTGAGCCATGCCTGCTGTGAATACCATTTCCCCGGTTCCGGCGATTTTATTCCCTGTTCATCCAGGAACTTCATGGCCCGATCCTTGAAGTTACCCATCCCGTCAACGATTGAAAGCACGGTTTCGCCGTTGACCTCCGCATTGGCCGTGAATGCCTTAAACTGAGCCATTTGGGACCTCCTTCTACAGTTTTACATATTCGATCCGCTCTTTCAGCACCTGCGAGGTGCTCGCCAGCTCGACGGACTTGTTCGCAATCTGCTCGGAGCCGGACGCGATCGCCTGGGTGGATTCGTTGATCTGTGATACCGATTTCACGATTTCCTGGATCGCCGTGTGCTGCTCCTCGGTAGACGCCTTGATCTCATCCGAACCGGACTTTACCGTGTCCGCCTCCCGGTTGATGATTTCCTTGATCTCGAGCTGCATGTTCACGTTGGAGGAAATCTGGTCCACCAGCGAATCGATCCGCCCGACCCCCTGGGAGATGCCGGAAATCATCGAAACGGTTTCCTTGACATTGCCCAGCTCCACCACGATCTCCTGGTCGTTTTTCTTGATGAGGGCGTCGATATCCTTGATGCTCATCGTGGTCTGGTCGGCGAGTTTCGAAATCTCGTCTGCGACGACCGCGAATCCCCGCCCATAATCCCCGGCACGCGCCGCTTCGATCGAGGCATTCAGGGACAACAGGTTGATCTTGTCCGAGATGTCGTTGATAATCTGCACGATATTGGTCATTTCCCGGGAGTTCGCGCGTATCGTTTCCATGCTGACGCTCAATCTCTCGAGCGTTTCACTCCCCACCGCTACGTGGTGTGATATTTCCCCGGAAAGCGCCTGGGCGTCCTGGACCTGCCGGCTGATCTCGGTGATGACGCTCGACAGGGTTAGAATGTTCCGGGTAAGCTCGGAAAGCTTGGAGAACTGCATGGAAACGTTATTGGTGACCGTTTCCATCCCGGCGGATATCTCTTCAATGGTTGCGGTGATCTGTTCAGTGGTCGCGGCCTGGTTTTGTGCATTTTGAGAAAACACCAACGATGTATCGGACATAGAGTTGAGTGATTCCACGAGATTGCCGGTAATTCCGGTTATCTCGTCCATGAGATACGAAACCCGTGCGAACATGCCGTTCAGGTTGTCCGTGATTTCCCTGAAGCCGCTCCGGCTTGTTCCCGGCAGCCGGGTGTAAATGGTAATATTACGGGTATTTTCCACAAGCTTCCGTACAGGGATGCCAAACCTCCTGTGCCGGAGAATAGCGGCAGAGACGCCAAATGCGAGAATCCCCGCCATTGCAAGCCCAAAATACGCGAGCGCACTGCTGTTCAAGGCGCCGGTAGGGGACACGAATATCAGGAGGACATAAAAAAGGCAGGCCGCGAATATAAGTGGCAAAAGACCTATGAACACCGACACGCTGCGAATCGAGACTGCCCGTTTCCTCTCGGCCATGGCTCAACCCCCTGGAGGACGTCTCAATCGGCTCCTGGAAACTTCTAGAGTCCCTGAGCTAAGATTAGAATACAGGAAAAATTGGGAATTTTCAAGTGTGATATAGCGAGGCCGCCGATACAGAATATTTCCGGGGGGTATTCCGGCTGGAGAAAAACAAGCGATTCAGAAAAATCACAGGCCGGCCGACCGCAGTAGCGCCGGCCGGCCTGTAAAACCGTGTGCTCATTGGACTGATATAGTGTGCCTCATCATGCATCCTTCCTTTTAAGGGAGGAGTATACCATGGTATTCGGATGATCGGCAGGAAGAATATCAGGCACCGGGTCATCTGACAAGGCAGTGTCGTTCCCGGGTATAGGGACGACATTCAACATGTCTGCATACGATATCCACTGACGCACATCCAGCTTTTTCCCTTCGGGATGATTCCAGGTTTTATACCAGAATACATCATTGACCGACTTGCGTTCGCTCATCGCCTGCTCCTCGCTTATCATCGCATCCTGCTCGCTCTTGGCTGCGAGGGCGATAATGGCGACCATCTTGTTCACCGGGGGCAGGTCAGGCGCCAGGATATCCCAAAATCCCTTTCCATATCCGCGCTCGAGCTCCTCGACTGAGTCATTACACTCTGCCGAATGGAGCGGTCCGGTGAGGCAGAACGCTCCGAAGCGGAGGTCTTCCCCGGTAGGAACGAGCGTGGTTCCGTCCAGATGGATCGAGTTAAGACCCGCCTGTATAGCTTCGCCGATAGAGTGTTCAATCATGTCTATGGGCAATGCTGTTTTCGCGAGCATATCGAGATCGATATAAAAGAAGAACATTTTATGAGCGTCTTCACGGGGCTTGAGCACCTTCTTGCCCAATCCCACGACGAGCCCGGCCATTTGATTATATCCATCGCGACCGGGGCCGATAAGGCCATCTCGGAGATTGTCCTCATAGCTTTCAAGTATGTCGTCGTGCGCTTTGCTCAATCCCTCTTCAATACGGTCTCTGATCCTGTTGAGCACGGTACGCCCTTGCTCGGTATTCCCCTCCACCTCGATCATTTTAACGATTTTTTCCAGACCATCCCTCACGAATAAATTATTGATGGTCCTTTTGAAATTGAATAAGACTGTCACGTCCAGATCACGATCGAAATCCACATTGCGCCGCTCGCTCTTGCGCTCGATGATCTTAGCCGCGGCGAGTTTCATCAAGTGCTCGCTAAAGGTGAAGCGATCCTCGGGACCCTTGAACCCGATCTGGATGATAACCGCTACGCGGCCGCGTTCATTCATCCCCGGATTCCCTTCGCGCGCCTCGAGTATCAGATTACGCCTCAATTCCAGGTACGCATCTTTATTGAGCCCTTCGATACACTCACGGGCAAGAGAATGGCGGATGACGTTCGCTCCGATCGCACCTCCAAGAACCCCTCCGATGGCCGCCCTGATATTATGCTCAAAGGTGCCCATGTCGATCTGCTCGAGGGTCAGCATGCTGGGGGGCATTGGTTTCCTGCGCAGATTGAGCATCTGCATGAACGGGCCACTGTAACCGGTATTCAACAGAACGATGGTCGCGAATGCGTTGTCGACAAATCGTTCACCCTGGCGAAAGAGTTTGAATTCATTAACGATAGCCTTCATTCGCTCGTTAAAGGTCCAGTCGAAATACAGTCCCTCCCAGTGCTGCGAATAGGTGGCATTGGTGGCCTTTAACCCGCACGCAAGCACTTGCGCGAGCTTGTATTTACTGGGCACGTCGGTGATGTTGAAGAGACTGAAGTTTTTTCCGGAATAATCGCTTGACCTCCAGATTCTTCGAATGGCAAGATTTTCATGATGACTAAGCGATCTGGGGTTCAGAATATACGGCACCTGGCACGTGCCCGGATGTTCTCCCGAAACCCACTGGGAAGGGTGAACGACATCTGTACCCCGGATCGCTATTTTTCTTCCCTTCTCCTTTCCCCAAATGGGGATTTTTTGTTTATTGTCCATAACGGACCTCCTCTAATATTTTTAACGCTTTCCAGCAAAGAAGAAAGCGTGCGTGCGCGGAAAGTTGCTTTATCTCATCGTCGGTGTTTTCCTGCACCATTGTCACCGGTCAGGATGCCGGTAAAAATGACATCCAGTATTTCCAGGGATTTTCCCGTCAGGTCATACGCTCTTTCATCTTTGAGCCATTTAACGACGATTCCGTCGATATATCCCAAAATCCCATAGAATACCGTGTAGAAGTTAATGGTTTTCAGCTTATTCTCTTTATTGAGGGCGACGATCCTTTCTTTGAACATGGGAAGATTGGCTGTTATATGGTCATAAAACAGCATGCGATTGCTCACCCCCGCGGAATTCTTCTCATTATGAATAAGCGTGTACACCGTATAGTTATCAGTGATGAATGAGAGCCAGTATGAAACCATTTCCTGAATCTGCCCAAGCACGTCGCTTTCCTGCGAATGGATTTTGTTTATTTCCGCGGCTATCTCGTTGAATTTTTCCTGAAGCATGTCATCCAGCAGGGCTTCCTTGTTTTTATACATACGGTATATCGATGCCTTGCCTATCCCTGTGCCCGCCGCAATGGCGTCCATCGTCGATTTAGGGTAGCCGTCACGCTCGAAAACATTTAACGCGGCCTTAAAAATTGCTTTCCGTTTATTGTCCCACGATGGATTCGTTCTTTTTGTTTTTTCATCACGCGACTCCCCCAAAGCGATAATGTTTTCAAGGAATGCCGGAGCGACGGCGATGGGATCCAGCATCCGATTCTTCGCCTCAGAAATTGCCGACCTGAATAAATCTAAAGCCGCGCCGGCCATTCCCTTTTCAAAAAGGTAGACGAGTACTTCATTCAGGTAGCGGGAAAGCCACTCCGCCCCGGCCCGTTTATAGGTTTTTTCCGTCTTGTGCTTCTTTTTGACATCTTCCAGCGAACGCCCAAGGCGTACCAGGAAGCGTGCTCTGTCAAAATTACCGTCCGGCTGAAAGAACTCTCCTATTTTGCCATAGAAGCTTACCCGAATTTTCATTTCCGTGTCTGTTTTGTTCATCGTTTCCCATCCTCGTGAGGCCCCTATGCAATAAACGGACGTACTAGTGCGTCCGTTTATTGCATAGGCATATAAATGTCAATTATTTTTTTACACACCCAGTGAGTGGCAGGTTAAAAAGGCAAATTTGATTGCAATAGACCACAAAGAAAAGGACGGGAAGGTTTTGCTTAAATGAGTGTAATTCAGAGAAGCTGCTTGATGAAGGGGAATATAATAAAAATAAAACGGACGTTATCGTGAGTTCGATAACGTCCGCCCCTGCTCCCCCGGCAAGACTCGAACTTGCGACCCAGTGGTTAACAGCCACTTGCTCTACCAACTGAGCTACAGGGGAATGGTTTCCGAGTGGGTTACTTCTTAGCAAGAGTAACGGAACCGTGTCAATACTTTTTGTAACTTTTTTCCCGCAAATTTGATTTTATCTTGCCTAATTAATTTTGAACGCGCACACTTTGCGAAAAAAGGAATAGCGGCATATTGTGAGCGATCACTTGGACGATCAATTCATCGTGACGGGCGGCCCCGCGCCCGGCGCGGGGGGGGAGGGCGCAGATACGGCCCCGGAAGATACCGCGCCTATTTTCCTGAGAGAGAAAACCTTCAATCCAGAACTCCGCGACCTGGTGAACAAGATCAACGCACGGGAGTCGGCCCCCCATATCGACGATGACGTCGATTCCCTTTCCGAGGAAGAGCTCATCATGCGCTTCCACATGCTCTTTTACCACGTGGCCAACCTTCCCGGGCGCGCGGGAACCGATTCCGCCTCCACCTACGCGGCGCTGTCGGCCATCACGAGCGAGGATCTGGGAACGGTGCTGCGCGACGGCCTGGACGGGATAGGGATACATTCGTATTGCATTCTCGCCTATAACATGCGCAGCAAGTGCTTCACCCCCGTCATCAATACCATAAGCGATGTCGAGATATACTCCCTCTTCCTGGATGTGCATGACGGCATATACCGGATGCTCCGCGAATCGGCGGATGGAATATTCGTAAAGCGCGAGGACATCGCCGCCGACGACGCGCTCGCGTCCCGGTTCGGATTTCTCCAGGGGAACTCCTGGGCGCTTTACGCAAACAGCTTCCACAATCTTTACGCGCCGCTCCTGGGAGAACAGGGCCCCGCGGCGGAAACCGGATTCCAGGACAAATCCCTCTCGCCCATACTCATGATCTGGTACCGGCAGGGCGCCCCGGACAAAAGCCCGGGCGAGGTACGCTCCTCCATCGGGGCGGTACTTGCCCCCGCGCTGCTCATGTACACCCATGACGAAATCCGCCGGCAATGGACGCTCAACCCGGGAACGGTTCAGAACACCTATTATATCCTGGAATACCTCCAGAAGGCGCGGGTCGCGGCCAGGAGGTGTGTCACCGTGGAATTGCAAATCCTGCGTCACGATCCCGAATCGTACCACCTTGCCGTGTACCTTTACGCGCTGCTGAATGAAAGGCTCTCCGGCAATTCGATAATCTGCCGCCTCGACCGGGCCAGGATACTGGTTCTGGCGTCTCCGGCGGACAAGATAATGCTCGATCTGGAAGTGCAGCGGCTGGAGCAGGTACAACCGGGCGTGATCGTCGTCAAACTCCCGGGAACGGGCGGGGACGAAACGGGTATCGACCTTGTCCGGGAGCTTATGTTTAAATAAAAACTTGCCCACTGGGTAGAAATTACCAGTAAATATTTGAATAGTCGTTCAGGTTCGGCTATTCTCGTACCGGTGCGTCCGGGGGCCGGGGAGCGGATCGGTCGATGCGCGCAATTATGAGAAAATATACAAGTCTGACCGTTATTGCCCTTACGTGCATGACCCTGGCGCTGTCCCTGTCCCGGGGAGGCCGGTCGCTGTTCGCGGCGGGTTCCGTGGGCACGTCGGGTGCGGCGTTCCTGGAACTCGGGGTGGGAAGCAGACCCCTTGGCATGGGGGAAGCGTTCACCGCTGCGGTCGGCGATATCAACTCCATATATTACAACCCAGCCGGGCTGGGCACCATGAAATACCCGGAATTCGCGGTAATGCACCAGGACCTCATACTCGATTCCCGGTTCGAGAACTTCAGCTTCGTGTGGCCGGTGTACCAGGGCTTCCTGGGATTCTCCAACTCGCTCTTCTGGGTCCCGCCGTTCGACAGGATCGATATAGACGGCAACAAGGTCGGGGACGTGCAATTCTACAATTCGGCAATGACCGTGGCCTACGGACAGTCGCTCGGCTTCGTCGAGGTGGGGGGCTCCGTCAAATACCTGTACCAGCGCATCGGCCCCATAACCGTGCACGCGGCGGCAGTGGACGTGGGCGTGCTCAAGCGCCTGTACATGTACTCGCCGTTCGATGCGCCTATCAGGAACCTTTCCCTGGGGCTTTCGCTTCTCAACATGGGCACCAAGGTCAAGAACGATCCGCTGCCCAGGACCCTGAGGATCGGGAGTTCGTACTATCTCACGAAATGGTTCGGGGTCAACGTGGACATCACCGAGTACTTCATCGATTCTTCCGACCTGTACGACTTCACCTATGGTTTCGATGAGGGACTGCGCGTGCTCACGGGGTTCGAGCTTAATTATCTGGAAATATTGACGTTCCGGGCGGGGTACCGGTTCCTCGACAACAAGGTGACGGATATCCAGGGGAAGTACAGCCTGGGGTTCGGGTTCAACTACGCGGTGAAGAACGTGGCATTCCAGGTGGACACCTCGTATACGGACACCAGGGTGTTCGGTCCGGTCTACTCATTTACGGTCACCGTCAAGCTCATTCCTAAAGTTATCACCGTGGAAAACAAGATCAAGGCCGAGGAATTCTACCAGAAGGGCATCCGGTACTACATCCAGAACGACCTGGACTCGGCAATCGAGGCGTTCAAGGACTGCGCCGAGAACAATCCGTACCATAAAAACGTGAAACAGAAGATCCTCGAGCTCGAAGAGCTCAGGGAACTCCAGCTGGAAAATGAAAAAGTCGAACAGAAGCGCAAGAAAACCAGATGAGAAGAGGCCGAACGCTTTTTGACGTCCAGTCGCGGCTCCCGGGGGAAAGAAAGTAATCTCCCGCCCGCAAGGTTCCGATACTCAAGAAGAGTACGAATCTATCGAATGCGGGTCTGCCACTTCATGAAAACGACATGCGTCCAGTGCCTTATCGCGATCCTGCTCATGGCGCCGGCCGGCGCGTTCGCCCAGAACTACATCCGCAACACCGTCGAAATCGATTCGCCCACCGCCTTCACGATCGAGAAGGGCACCTACCAGGTTTCCTTCCTGGGCTACGACAACGGGGGCATGGAACTCAAGACCTTCATTGGCCTCCACAATAATCTCTTCCTGGGCGTCTCGTTCGACATGCAGAACGCGATAGGGAAGGACAAACCCAAGCCGAACGTGCCGGGCGTCATCGCCAAGCTCAAGTTCACCGACGGGTGGGAGACCTTTCCCATATCGATCGCGGCAGGGTACGATTCATTCTACATCGGCGAGGCTGCGCGGACCGAAAACGCCGACAACGAGCTCAACCGCATGATCTACGGCCCGTACTTTGTCGTCACCAAACCCATTTACCTCCTGAACGACGAGCAGCATATCAGCGTGGGAATTCGCACGCCCACCCAGCCGCACTACGTACCCAAAGACACCGCCTATTTCGTGGGACTGGACGTTCCTTTGGGACAGTACTTTATTTTCAAGGCCGAGAGCGAGCGCATCTATTATAATTTCAGGCGCGCCTACGAGTGGCTGTGGAACCTGGGTATGCGCTATTCGTACATGGGCCATCTTGCAATAGAGTTTGACATTTTACTTCAATCGCGGGAGCCTGCCAACAGGATCATCCGGATTGAATACAACGATGCGTTTTAGCCCCCTCGCGTTAACCCTTGTACTCCTGTTCCAGACAGCAGCGGCAGGCGCACCGGGCACCTGCGACTTAGTGCTCGTCAACGCGCGCGGGGAGCGGATAACGCTCGGCGTGGAGATCGCACGCACGCCGGAGGAGCGGAACCTGGGGCTCATGCACCGCAGGTACCTTCCCGAAGCCTCCGGCATGCTCTTCGCCTTCGAGTACGAACAGGTGCTTGCCTTCTGGATGAAAAACACGCATATTCCCCTCAGCATCGCCTACATCGACCGCAGGGGGGTCATCAGGGAAATTTACGACATGAAGCCGCTGGACGATACGCTCACGTACCCGTCGCGCAACCCGGCGATGTACGCGCTCGAGGTGAACGCGGGATGGTTCGAAAGAAACGGGATCACGCGCGGATGCAGGGTGCACATAGATGGATGCCTCGGTCAATAGGATACCGTCATCGGCGGAAGAGCGCGCCTGCCTGGTCGCGATCCGGCTGGGGAAGCAGGATTCGCACGAAGTGGAGCACTCCCTGGACGAGCTCCGTGACTTGGTGAGGACCGCGGGGGCTATCATCGTCGATACGCGCGTCATACGCAGGGACCGCCTGGACGCCTCCTCGCTCGTGGGAAAGGGGACGCTCGAAAAACTCAAAGCTGCCGTGGAGGCCGCCGGGATAAAGCTCCTGGTGTTCGACCTCAACCTGATCAAGCCGGCGCAGATACGCAATATGGAGGAAATCCTCAAGATCCGCGTCGTGGGGCGCACCGAGATCATCCTGGACATATTCGCGCGCCGCGCCCGCAGCGCCGAATCGAAGATCCAGGTCGAGCTCGCGCAGTTGCGCTACATCCTCCCCAGGCTTAAAGGGCTGGGCGGTGTGCTCTCCCGGCTGGGGGGCGGTATCGGCACCAGGGGGCCCGGCGAGAAGATGCTGGAGACCGACCGGCGCCACGTGCTCAGGAGAATATCGGTACTCAAAAGCCGTCTGGAAACGATCGCGGCGCACCGCGCGAGGGTGCGGAAATCCCGCGCGGATTCGGTGTGCGGCGCGGTGGTGGGCTACACGAACGCCGGCAAGTCCACGCTCATTAACTTTCTCGCGCGCGACGACCTCTTCGTGGAGGACAGGCTTTTCGCCACCCTGGACGCGTACACGCGGTCCGTCCACATCGCCGACGACATGAAGGCGCTCCTCACGGACACGGTCGGATTCATCACCAACCTCCCCACGAACCTCATCGAGTCGTTCAAGTCGACGCTGGAGGAGATCAACAACGCCGATTTTCTCATCCACGTGGCCGATATCACCGCGCCCACCCTGGACAAGAACATCCGTGTGGTCGAGGACGAGCTCGCGCACCTGGGGTCCGGGGAGAAGCAGTGTGTCCTCTTCCTGAACAAGGCCGACCGTTTCGCCGACCACGAACGCGCGCTCCACATCGCCGAGCGCTTTCCCGGCTGCATCGTGGGCTCGGCCGTGACGGGGGAGGGGATTCCCGAGCTCCGAACGCGACTGGCCTCGCTTTACGAATGTTTCAGCGTTTTCCGGGTAAAGAAGAGCCCCCCTCGATCCGATGATTAATGCATGAACCGTCGTCATTTCACCCTTGCCACCATCGCATTCATCGCGGTCCTGCTCCTTCTCGCCCTGTACACGAATATCGTGGCGGGGGGGGCGAAGAAGAAATCCCCCGACGACGGCATGGCCGCCCTGGAACAGGCTGTCATCATGAACGGCCTGAGCATGTTCTCCGAAAACCCCCTGCGCGAGGACGAGGAAGAGGCGGGTGAGGGGCAGATAATCTATGACGAGTCCTTCGACGACACCATCGCCTCGCTGGGGCCGGAAGAAAAGGACGGGGGGTCCGATACGCAGGTCGACTCTCCCGCGCACGCCGCCCGGACCGTGCTCGCCGAGCTGAAGGAAAAGGATTCCCGCTGGCACCTCACGAACTACCGTATCGCGAAGGGCGACAACCTCTGGACCATCGCGAAGAGATACGGCGTCGACCACCGGCTTATCATAAGGGCGAACGAGATCGAAACGCCGGCGATGCTCGCCCCGGGCAACGTCATCATGGTTCCCAACCGCAACGGGGTGAGCCATACCGTGAAACCGGGCGAAACGATCAAGTCCATCTCCGGTACCTACCGTGTGACCCCGCGCTCCATCCAGGAACAGAACAAGAGCATGGTGCTTAAGACCAATACGACGATTTTCATACCCGACGCACGCAAGCCCGAAAGGCTCGCGGCAAAGGCGGCTGTCGCCGTATCGAAGCCTGCGGCGGGTTTGGGGATCGCGCTCGCGTGGCCAGTCCGCGGGGGAATCACCTCCGGTTTCGGGAACAGGCTCGATCCGTTCACGAGGCGCCCGCAATTCCATTGCGGCGTGGATATCTACGTCCCGATCGACACGCCGGTCATGTGCGCCGCCGCGGGAAGCGTGATCTTTAGCGGGTGGAAGGACGGGTACGGGAACATGGTGGTCGTGAGCCATCCGGGCGGCTATATTACGGTATATGCGCACAACAAGCAGAACACCGTCGCGGCGGGCGCCGAGGTGAAACAGGGACAGCAGGTGGCGCTCTCCGGCATGACGGGCGCGGTCACGGGACCGCACGTCCATTTTGAGCTTAGGAAATATCTGACCCCCCTCAATCCGTTGAGGTTCATTCGCTGATGCGACCGTTCATTTCCATCATCGCCGTATTCATTTACCTCGCCTGCGCCCTGGCAGACGCGCGCGCCGCGTCCCTCATGAAGCTTCCGGGGGAGGGCAGGCGGCTTCGCGCGCTGTACCACGAGGCCGACGCCATAGGCTGGGAGTGCGTCGAGGTAGGGAAGATCGTTTCCATATCGACGAGCGAGATGACCGACATCGAGAGCGTATCGAGCGGCGCGCGCGGCAAGACGAAGCTCTCCGCGCGGCTCTATTCCGACGAGGGCATCAAGGCGGGCGATGAGCTTTATGTCGTAAACGAAAACAACCTGATCATCGCTAAGATGGAAGTCAAAACCGTGTTCAACTCCATGTCGCTGGGTCCCATGATACTCGCGTTCGGTAATTTCAGGTTCGCGAACGAGGGTGACCGTGTCGTGCAGCGCTCCGAGGGCGCACAGGCGAAGGACGCCTACATCCACAACGCGAAGGGCGATTTCCACCGGGAGACCGGACAGGACGCCGAATCCATCGCGAGCTACAAGCGCGCCCTGGAGCTGGACACCGGAAATCCCGAGGCGCACCTGAGGCTGGGCCAGCGCTACCTGAAGGACGACATGCTTCCCTTCGCCTACAAGGAGCTCAGCGAAGCGTATAAGAGCATCTCGCGTCTGTACGACAAGGAGGACCGGTTCGCCCTGTTGAAGAGCCTTTCCGAGACCCGATACCGGGAGGCGTATTTTTCCTACATAAAGGCGGACCTTCGCGAGAAGTATATCAAGGAGGGCATCAAGTATTCAAAAGAGGCCCTGGCCCTGTATCCGAACGCCCCCGACGTGCACTTTTTCCTGGGAACCTTCTACAGCCGCAGCGAGGAGCCCGACGACCGGAAGGCACGCGATCACCTCGTCACCGTGACGGAACTGGAGCCCGGCAACGTGGACGCGCTCGTCATGCTCTCGGAGCTTTACTACAAGCATCGCAACATGAAAAAGGCGGCCCACTACTCGACAAAAGCGCTCGAACTGGAGCCGGGACACGAGCGCGCGCGCTACATCCTCAAGAACAGCGAAAACGAATAAACCCTCATAGGGCGTCGCGGCTTCAAATCCGCGCGGCCGAACCCGTCACCCGCGCACGGCTCATTGCGCCTGTTTCTGGGGACACTTCACGCTGCCAAACGAACAGAACACACAGCAGTCGTCGTTCGCGGGCCGTAAAATCGAGCCGCACGAGGCGCATAGGTAGTTCACCAGGCATGAATCGGTACGCATGGTTTCCTCGCGTTCGAAACCGCACACCGGGCAGTGAATCACCGATTGAAGTATGATCTCACTCTGTTCCAGTATATCGATACTCATGTATTCATCTTCCCCCGTCTCGCCGTCCGATAATGCGTTCCTGCCGGCGGAACCGGCTCCCCCGGGAACGTCCGCGGTATCGGAACGGCGCTTGATAATCCTGTATAACAAAAATACATATTTTCCGGGAAAAAACAGGGCGCGGATTGAATCCAAATAAATTTTTCCTTATTATGGTTCCAAGTTGAAACGTAAACGGCGGCAGCGTTACTGCAATAACCCTCGACATATGCGCACAACCGAAACGGGAGTGTGACAATAACCATGAATATACAAGTAATGTTTCATGACAATGTCCGTAAAGAAGTGGAGCCCTTTCTCCTGGACGGGCTCATAGCCTCGAATAAGATCAAAGGCTTCATGCGCTCGACCGGCTGGGTGAATATCGGCGCCGACCCGGTGCGGGCGCCCGGCGGAAGGCGCAGGGGGCCGGACAGGAGGTTGTTTTACGGCGGTGAGGGCGCCGCGGTCCAGGGAGCGTTCCAGGCAGTGGCACGCCCCGTTTCGGCCAGGGGCAGGGCGATCGACCCCGCGATGGAGCCCGATTACAAAAAATTGCTGGAATCGGCCCCGGGCCTGTTCCTGGTGTTCGACGAGGACCTCCGGATAGTGGCCGCGAGCGAGGAATACCTGCGTGCATCCGGTACCTCGCGGCACGACATCATGGGGCGTAAGGCGCAGGTCCTGTTCGGTAACGGCCGCGAGAAGGAGCCTGGAAGCATCATGAAGGTTCTGAGCGCATCGCTTGAACGGGTGCGGAAAACCCGCATGTCCGACGTCATGGTGGTCCGTAAATACGACATCCGCATCAACAGGAGCGCGGGAAGTCCCGTCGAGGAGCGCTATTGGAGCCCCGTCAACATCCCGGTGATGGGCCATGAGAACGAGGTGCGCTATATCATCCACCGCGTTGAGGACGTCACCGAGATCATCCAGCAGCGCCAGAGGATGCTGGAACAGGACAGGGCCATCGCGGATTTCGCGGACCGCGTGGCCCGGCTCGAGGCGGAGCTCGACCTGAAGACTCGCGAGGTTGAGGAAACCCTTGGCTACCTCGGGGACGCGCTCGCGAAGGTGGACGCGTGCGGGGTCATTTCGATGTGCGCCCACTGCAAGCGGGTGAAGAACGAGGACGGCACCTGGGAGGACGTGGAGCACTACCTGGCCGCACGCATTGAAGCGAAATTCACGCATGGAATCTGCCCCGAGTGCGAACAGAGGCTGTACCCGGAATTGATGACGGACGACCCGATTGAAAGGTTGAGGTGAAGAAGGCTATATAAGAGATAAGGAAACTGATGTATCAGTCATGCTGGGAGTAGGTACAGGGCTGGGCGGGAAGGCATGAGGTGAGGGAAATGTTAACATTACCCTTTCTCTTACCCTTATTAAAAAAATTACCCCTTTTTAACCCACTGTGCCCCGGGGCCGCGGACTATTGGCTTGATCTCACCGGATTTCTTTAAATCGGCGAAGACTTTCCTGATCATCGCGCAGCTTACACCGGGACAACGTTTCTGGATATCCGCCATGGAAAAGGGCCTCCGGAAGACCGAATGCTCTCGACGACAAGCAGTGGCAGATGGGATTGTTGCTGGTTTTAAGGCAAAATTGTGTAAAGTATGCATGTGTTCTCCCACTGACGCCCTCGCCATGCAGATCGACGTCATGAAGACCAGGGAGGAAAGAAAGGATATGGGCCGCCGCGAGGGAATAGACATCGGGCGCATGGAAAAAGAATTGGAAATCGTCCGGGCGGAACGGGATCGCCTCCAGGCGGCCGTCGCCGCCGCTCCTCAGCCAGTCGCGTCGACGGACCCCACCGCGGGGATAATGGCGTTATTGCAGAAATTCCAGTCCGGGGACTTGGACATCGCGGCCGTTGTCGGCGCGCTCACCGGCGGGGGCGTCGAGAAAAAGGCTTGACGGCAACGGCTTAACGGCGCAAAGCTATAGGCGCCCGAGAGGCCCGGCCGGTGGATAATATCCCCGCCAGGTTTTTCATTATTTAGCTAACTGTAATCCCCCCAAAGTAAATCCTCAGGCTTTTGTTCGATATTTATGCCTGTTTCAAAACGCGATTCCAATCTATCCATTTCCTGCACAACAGCACTTGATGAGCTCGAAGTATAAACTTTTTGTGACATGTCTAGTTTAAAAAACGCAACACCAAGTACTATGGTCACGAATGCTGTCGCAACGGATGTGGGAATCATCCAAGGTGGTAATTTTTCTAGCAAACACAAAGACAAAATCATGAAAATTGAATTACCAAATACCCCGAAACACAATGCGGATATAAAATTGAATACTCTATTCTCTGGTTTAATAGTTTTCACCATTTCTTTTAATCGATTCCAATCCGTTTCGGTGATGGGGTATTCGCCCTGAACTACTGGTTCAAATAAAATGCTCGGTCTGGTTATATCTTTGATTTTTTTCATACTTCACCCCGGCTTATTCAATACCAAGAATATTTGCATTTAAGCTATACGTATTTCCACATTTTGAACACGTAAGAAGAATTACGGGATATAGAATACTTGCTCCCGACAATCTCCCTTTGTTGAAATCGCGATACTCGAATATGGTATCCGATACTGTCCAATCTTTTGTATGGCAAATCGAGCAGGTCGGCGGCGGCCCAAATGAGTTTAATTTTTTAAATACATAATCCTGCTGTTTTTTACTCAATTTCATTATCATGCTCCATTGATAAATAATCTACACGAACATGTTACCAAATTATGTTGATAACAGAAATAATTATTTTACAAGAAAATTAGAGGAAAAGATAAACCCTAAACCACAATAAGAGGAGCGCCCCAGGGTGTGCGGACCCCAGGGCACTTAGTTGATCTGACGTTGCGGTATACTTGCGATGACGGGGAGACACACGACCAGGAGCGCGAGGCCCGCGAGCATCAGACCCCCGCGCTTTTTTTTTGATAGTCCGCGACTTCCAGGAGCAGGGCCGCGCGGTTGTTAGCGACCGCGAAGGCATAGCCTTTATCTTCCAGGAAAAAAACGTTGTCCGGCCTCATGTCCAGGTGAATGTGTATTTGATCGTTGAACGCATCGAGGCCCGCGTATCCCTCCCAGTTATCCAGGAGAAAGGCGAAAAGATCGATATAGACAGACAGGGGGGCGAATTCCTTCCGGCCGCTCTCTGAATGGATCATGAAATACACGTCCATTGCGCCGCCTGGCTTTCCGTGTTCGCTCTGTTCGCCGGGGCGGTACGTGCTGGAAATGACGTACTCAAGGCCGGAAAGACCGGTCTCCAGCTTGAACGCTTTCAGTGCCGCGATGAAGCGTATTTCGATTTCGGTATTCGGTATATATTTCATGACGCTACCTCGAATGAAATTTGAGTGTCGAACATAGCGTTATAAATTGCGTCATGGGCGTAAATCGTAACCGCGCCACTTCCAAACACGCCGGCACCGTGGTTCACTGTTGTTTTCCATGTGGTCCTACCTCCTTATCAACCGTTTAGCAAAACATATTTCAGCAACTTCCGATAATATACGTTATGTCACATTAGACTAAAATTAGCGTCTATTCCACTTTCCTTACGTGTTCGGATACTAACTTATCCCAATTAAATTTGGGACACCCGGTAACCGAACGTCCCAAGAACATGCTAGAGTGTCAAATTCGAACGCTTAAAAACAATTTTTTACTAATTAACAATTGACATATGGACACAAAAAAGGCCCACTCGGGTCTATAAATGCGTTTAGTGTAATTTCGCTCGATTTCCGGGGAGGTATCGAAAATGGGTACGAGGTTTAAGGCTGTTGGAATAGTGACTCCGGTGTTATTGTTGCTCCTGACCCTCCCCTCGCTCGCCGATAAGAAGGCAATCTACATCAAGCCCTTCGGCATTGTCCAGGGTATCCCGCTGACCGATCCTGTTGGGAACCACATCAAGGACTACATCTCCGAAAAAATAATTGAACAGGGAACGTTCTTCATCACCTCGGACGACGAGGTAAAACAGGTTATCGCGCAGGAAGAGCTCAAGATGAGCCTGGACGCGTGCTACGATGACGCCTGCATCAAGAAACTCATGGAGAACATAAAGACCGATTACATCGTGTATGGAACCGTCTCGAACGTGGACGGACTGTTCTACATCACCGCGAAAATACTGGATCGCTCAACCGGAAGGATAGAGCTTGCGCGAGTGAAGACGGTTAAGTTCAGGGAAAGGGATTACCTGGAGGAGGTATCCAAACTTATGGGGTCCTTCCTGATAACCGGCGATGCCTCCGGTATTGCCAGGTTCGAGGCGGAAGAAAAGGAGCGCGAATACGCATGGCGCGCAGGCGAAGGTAAAAGCGGAGTCGTCGCGGGACGCAGGAAGAACATCGAATCGCGGACATCCCTTTTGAGGGTGGGATACTGCAGAACCGCCATCGTCTCATCCACGCTTGAAAAAGGAATGGCGATCGAATCCATGCCGCCGGAAGACGCCTACATGATAGTGATCGACTGGTTTCCCGCGACCTTCCGCTCGCCGCTCGGCAACGGCTTTGATCTCATGCTTAGGATTTCACACCGGACCTATGGAAATGGGACCAACCTGACGAATAAAAAGATGGTCCTGGAGGATAAACTGTTTCCCGCCCTAGAGGATTACAGCCTGGTGGCGACCGGGGGATTCCTGGGCGGCAGGTTTATAGGCGGGTATTACCGCCTGGGAATACTCTGGCAAGGGTATGCGGGTGCCGCATTCCAGTACCAGAATTTCGTGGAAACGGCAACTCCGCCCAAAGGCCCAGGGGTCAAGAGTTACGAATTTTCCAAAAACACGTACGGGGTTGTAGGGTTTGCCGGTATCGAGATAGCGTTCGCACCCAATTTCGCCGTCTTCGTCGAGGGAAGCCGCGGGTATCATCCCATAGGATACGCGAAGGTGAATGTGGAAGGATTCAGCTATTCCGGAGGGGTTACACTGCGCACGAGTTTTCTTTAATACTACGGGACCGTACTATTCCGCGAAGATGCCATAGGAACGGCCGGGTCGGCCCTTTATGGGTATTTGAATAATCCCCGGGACCGATATGACTCCTTCCCCGGCAGAAGTCATACCGGTCCGCCGCCCGCCGAACGCTCCCCGATAGGCGGATCCTCCTCGTCGCGCACACTGCACTTCAAATTCATCGAATCTTAGATACGACATATCCCTGCTTCGAAAATCAGTGCATCCCGAAAAAAGTCGCTTTACACGATGCCCATTTTCTGTGTGACAATATTCCGCTTGCCATGAGAGCCTAGCCCTCATCTTCATATTCAAGCTCATTCTTTCACCATGGAGGATTCACATGTCTGCAACCGCACCAGGAGGCTTCGCCCGCGACGAGTACGACGAGCTCGCGAAGAAGTTCAGGTTCGTCATCACCGATATGATCTGTGGCGCCGGATCGGGCCACATAGGAGGCGCGCTCAGCCTCGTGGAAATATTAATTACCCTGTATTACCGGATCATGAACGTGCGCCCCGAAGAGCCCCGCTGGGCCGACCGGGACCGCCTGGTGCTTTCAAAGGGGCATGCGGGCCCCGTGCTCTACGTTACCCTTGCCGAGAAGGGATATTTCCCCAAGGAATGGCTCCCCACCCTGAACCTTGACGGGACGAGGCTCCCCAGCCACGTTGACCAGGTACGGACCCCCGGCATCGACATGACGGCAGGCTCCCTGGGACAGGGGCTCTCGTGCGCATGCGGGCTCGCCCTTTCGGGGAAGCTCGACGGCAAGGGTCACCGCGTGTTCTGCATCGTGGGCGACGGCGAGAGCGACGAGGGCCAGGTATGGGAGGCCGCCATGTTCGCGTCCCACTACAAGCTCGATAACCTGGTTGCCATTTGCGATTACAACAAGCTCCAGATAGACGGGACCACCCACCAGGTCATGGGCCTGGAGCCCCTCGCCGATAAGTGGAAGGCCTTCGGCTGGGAGGTCTTCGAGACGGACGGCCACGACTGGGACGCGCTTTTTACGACGATCAACGGCGCGGTCGCGGTCACGGGAAAGCCCTCCATGATCATCGCGCACACGATCAAGGGAAAGGGCAACAGGCTCGTCGAGGGCAAGGTGGGAAGCCACAACATCAAGATTCCGGACGGTAAGACATGGGAGGAATACCTTGAAGGATGCGGCTGCCGCTACGATTTACCCTACTGCAGAGGAGTATAACGATGGACTATAAAAGCATGGAAATGCGCATGGTATACGCCCATACGCTCAACGAGCTCATAGAGGCGAACCCGAACGTCCTGTGCCTGGAGGCGGACCTTTCCAAGGCGAGCGGCACGAACCCCGTGGTGTGCGACAAGCATCCGAAAAATTTTATTAACGCCGGCGTCGCGGAGGCGAACATGATCTCCATCGCCGCGGGTCTCGCGAACGAGGGGAAGATTCCCTTCTGCGCCACGTTCTCCTGCTTCGCCTCGCGGCGCGTGTACGACCAGGCAACGATAAGCGTCGCCTACGCGAACAACAACGTCAAGATCGTGGGCACCGCGCCCGGCATCACCCAGGGGCCCAACGGCGGGACCCACATGGATTTCCTGGACCTCGCGATCATGCGCGCGATGCCCAACATGCACGTCTACAGCCCCTGTGACCCGTTCGAGCTGCACGCGATGATGAAGTACATGGCCGCGGCGGTGCAGCCCACCTACATGCAGCTCGTGCGCTCCAAGGTCACCGCGCTGTTTGACGAGACGTACGTTTTCGATCCCCAGAAATCGGTGCGGCTGCGCCAGGGGGGCGACGTCACGATCGTCGCGACCGGTTACATGACCCAGTTCGCCGTGAAGGCCGCCGACGAGCTCTTAAAAGAAGGGATTGGGGCCGATATACTGCACTTCCCTTCCGTGAAGCCCTTTGACGTAGACGGGCTGGTCGCCTCCGCCAAGAAAACGGGCGCCGTCGTCTCCGTCGAGAACCAGGAGATAATCGGGGGCCTGGGCGGCGCCGTGTGCGAAACGCTTTCGGAACATCACCCCGTGAAGGTCAGGCGCCTCGGCATTCCCGATAAATTCGGCGAGGTCGCGACCGAGAACTACCTGTTCGACAAGCACGGGTTCGGTGTGAAGCATATCGTGGAGGCGGTACGCTCCCTCGTACGCGCGAAGAAGTGAATCCCGCAGAGCGAACGGGTGTGTGACTTGTTGCTTTTCTCTTATTGTCATTTCGAACCCGGCTTTTTCGGGTGAGAAATCTTTGCCCCGCATACGCCTTAAGATTTCTCCCTGCGGTCGAAATGACAGTTTTGCAACAACTCCACTATGAACTTCGCAGTAGTGACCGGGAATAGTTACGAGCAGGACGGGATGCAGTTTCCCGGGATATGTCTGTATAAAATCCGCGAGATAGAGCCGGGAAAGGAGGGCTGAAATGCCGAGCGCGCCGCAGAGTTCCATGTGCCGGCGTACACTGCGCTTCGCGCTGCGCGCGATCCCGGTCTTCGCGTGTCTCATCGCCGGATTCCTTATCACCTGTTCGCGCGGACGCGAACCGGACCCCGGCGCGCAAAAATCCTGGGCCTATATCATGAGCGGAATGCTCGACACGTCCGCGGACGCCGCCTATCTCGAATCTGCGGCATCGCGCTACGACGTTATCTGCCTCACCGGGTACTATCTCAACGCAAGGGGCGACCTCGTCACGAGCGAGGCGAATGTAGCGCTCCTGAAAAGAATTTCGGGGGCGAAGAGCATCTGCCCCCTCGTCACCTTTTCGTCGGCCGCCGATGGCACGGCGATGTTGAAATCGGAAACGGCCCGGGAGAATGCCGTGGCTCGACTGGCCGCGCTGCTTGAGAAGCACCGCCTCCAGGGCATCCATTTCGATTTCGAGTACATTCCCCCGGAGCACGCGAAACGCCTCGCGGAATTCCTGGCCCTCGCCCGCGCAAAGCTATCATCCGAGGGCGCCGTACGCCTGAGCATGGCGATCTTTCCGCCGGTCGATTTCCCCGAGAAATGGGCAAAATTCCACGACCTTTCACTCATAGGAAAGCATCTCGACGAGATCGTGCTCATGTGTTACGACCTTAATCGGGCCGATACGTCCCCAGGCCCGGTCACCTCGCTCCAGTGGGCCGAGCGCAACATCGATCGCGTGGCGCGCGTGTTTCCCTCCGCGCGAACCTGGCTGGGAATCCCCGCGTACGGATACGCCTGGCCTCCACGGGGACGGGCCCAGGTGATCGCGGCGCGGGATGCCGCGGCGGAATCCTCGCGGTACTCAGGGAAGAGGGATTCGTCCGGAACGATCACGTACTCGTACCAGGGTCCCGCCGGGACGCACAGGGTATACTTCTCCGATGCCGAAACGCGACGCCTGCTGGCCGTGCTCGCCCAAAAAAAAGGACTGGCCGGGACCGCCCTCTGGCGCCTTGGCCTGGAAGACTGAGAGCGCCCCCGGCGGTGACGTATGCGACCTATTAAAACCATGAGAACAAGCCGGCCATGAAGCAGAAAATTACCCTTGGCATCGTCTGCCTTGCCCGCAAGACCTTCGATTTCAACGCCGCGGCGGAAATATTCGAGCGCATCAGGCGCGACCTGGCCGGCCTGCCGGAGGTCGACCTGGTAATCGTTCCCGGGCTGGTCTTCGAGGTCGAGGACGCGCGGAAGGCGGCGCGCATCTTCGCGTCGCGCGCGATCGATGCCCTCGTGTGCATCAGCGGAACCTTTCACCTGGGCCATCTTCTGCTCGAAATTCAAAATGAGACCAGGGTGCCTGTCCTCCTCTGGGGCCTGAACGAGCTCCCCTACGACGGGGGCAAGATCCGGCTGAACTCGGTGTGCGGGGTGAACCTGGATGCGTCCAACCTCTACAAGGCGGGAATCCGCGATTACCACGCGGTGACGGGCGACGCGATCGACACGGACTGGGTAGACGCCGTCCGCGTGATCGTCGCGCTCAAACGCGCGCGCGTGGGGATCGCCGGATCCCACGCTCACGGATTCTTCAATATGAGCGTGGACGAGCCTCTGGCGCATCGCCAGATGGGCGTGATCATAGACCATTTCGAGCTGAGGGAGATTTTCGATTTTCCGGCGGCGGATAGCGACGTCGCCGCACGAAGAAAATCGCTTGCAGACGTCTTCGACCTTTCGGCGATTACTGAATCGCAGGCAGACCTGGTCGCCCGGCTCTCGGTCAAGCTCGCGGGCTTCCAGGACCGTCACGGCCTTGACGCGCTCGCCCTGCGCTGCTGGCCGGAGTTCGCCGCGGATTTCGGCATAGCGCCCTGCGCCGCCATGTCGCTTCTTCAAGGGGAGCACAGGATCCTGGCCTGCGAGGGCGATATCGACGGCGCGCTGTCGATGCTTGCGCAGCGGGCCGCGGGCGCCGGCACACCCTTCCTGTTCGATTTCTCGCAGGTTAATTTCGAGGAGAACTTCGCGCTGTTCTGGCATTGCGGCGTGGCGCCCTGCGGCCTGTGGGACAGCGAATGCGTGCGTTCCCTTGATCCCTATTTCGCCACCGGCAAGGGAGTCACCGCGGACTTCGTCTTAAAAAGCGGCGATCTCAGCATCCTGCGCCTGGATTCCGCGGACCGGGAGTATCGGACCCTGCTCATGCGTGCGAAGGCGGTCCCCATGAAGAAGGAGCTCAAAGGGACCTATCTCAAGGCGGTGTTCGACGAGCCGGTGTGCGACGTGCTCGGTAAGGTGATCTACAACGGGATTGCGCATCACGCATCGGTGGTGTACGGCGAGTTCATCCGGCCGTTCGAGATCGTTTCCCGGATCAAGGGATGGAGGGTGATTTCCTGATCGACCCCCCGTCCCGGCAGCCGTCTAGAATCGCAGCAGGAGCGCGCTGTGCGCTTCCAGCTCCACACCCGCTTCGAGCTTCGCGGGCGTATACTTCTTTCCCGCCCCGTCCGAGAATTTGGCGGGAAGCTTCTTCTTACTGCGCGCAAGGATGCGTTCGAGCTGGACCAGGTCGAGCCTTACGGCGCGCCTGTCGTCCGCGAAATTCATCGCGAGTAGGGCTCCCGCGGTATTGAGGAGCCATGACGGGTGCGCAGCATCCATGACGCCCAGTGTGTACACCCTGCCCTTCGCGAGCGCGCGCGAGAGCGTGAATGCGTCCCTGATCTCCTCGATCTTCGCGTCCGGCAGTTTTCCCATGTCGTCGGAAACGATGAGCATCCCGTTGGAAACGCAGATGACATCCCTGAGCATCGAGCGCTCGGCGGCGGTAAGCTGCGTATCGGTGTCCCGGATCATGAGGCAATCGGGATCGTTGAGCCAGAATTTACGGTGCATGAACACACGGTTGAGGGTGTTGCGCAGGGCGTTCCTGGTGCCCACGTGCGATTCCCCGCCCCATCTGATGTCGTCCGGGTCGATCCAGTTGGGGGCGACGTCCTCACCAATCCTGTTCCCATTGACGATTCCGATCCCCTGCATCATGGGAATACCGCAGCCCAGGATGAAGGTATGCGCCCCCGCCTCCTCGCGTATCGCGTGCAGTCCCTCCAGCAGGCGCTCCGCGCGTGTGAGGCGGTTGTTGCGGCAGTGACCGGTAAGCGCGGCCCCGTACAGGAAGTCGAGCTTGATCACGTCGTAACCCCATTCGTGCACCACGGTATGGATGACCCGCCGCACGTACGCCATCGCCTCCGGGTTGGTGAGGTCCAGTCCCAGGAATATCGATCCCGCCCAGTTGGGATTGTATCCGGCGTAACTCTTCCCGAGCGATATCAGGGATTTTCGGTCGACGATAAACCAGTCCGGGTGGCGCTTGAAAATATTCGATTTTATCGTGGCCACAAAGGGGGCAAGCCATAGCCCCGCCTTGTATCCGGCCTTGTGAATTTCGTCGGCGAGATGCTTCATCCTGTCCTTGAATTCGGGCCTCATCTCCAGCCAGTCACCCACGTTCAACTGCCAGCCGTCGTCCACCTGGAAGTAGTCGAGCGCGAGCTTCTTCTTTTTGCACACCTCCAGGTTGGCCAGCATGTCGGCGTACTTGATTTCCGTGAAGTAGTAATACCACGAGCACCAGCCCACGGGTACGTCTTTCGGGATGGGCGGATTTTTTCGTTTGCGGATATCCTCGCAGTAATCCTCGAGGACGACTTCCTCGTCGCCGAACGCGGTATGGAGCGGCTCGAGCGCGCGCTTGCCCGCGCCCATGGGAAGCTCGAAATTGTCGAGATCGTACGTAATCGCGAAATGCGTTATTCCCCCGGATTCAAGGTTCGCGCGGAAATATACGAAATCCCTGAAGTCGCCGGCGACGCCTGCAAAGTCGCATTTGCCGTTCTCCATGTTCTTGAGCACCACCAACGATTCGGAGCTGATTTCTCCGTGGCGGCCCGACGGCAGGTTGTTCATGTTGTCCTGCATTTTCGCGACGGGATTGACCATGGGAAGGTACCACGGGCGCCTGGGCTTGAGGGGCGTTTCGTCGGGACGGTAACTGCGCGTGACCGTCCAGGACTGGTAGCCGTTCTTAAAAAAGCTCCATGACCCGGCAATCTCTCCGAAAAAGGCGATCTCCATCTTGTACAGGTAGCGCGGCGCGTTCGCGGTCCACGCAAGCACCGGGTGATACTCCTGCTTGCGCCTCTCGATCTCCACGGTGAAATAGCGTCCCCTGTGGGAGCTGCCATGCCGCTGCAGCACCTCGGACGTGGTCCAGATGCCGCTCTTGTAGTGCACGGTGACGACGGCTTCATCGAAAATCCTGGAGAAAAGGACGCTTTGCATGGGAGGCCCTCCGGGTCAGGTCGAGGCGTTTTTAAGCGCTCGTCTTTCTGCTGCCAACTGCTCTATCGTATATCGTATCGACTCAAGCTCG